>NZ_JACGUX010000006.1:0-255242 GCF_014076915.1 Colwellia sp. MB02u-14 | reverse complement strand
CTTTCATCCTTTCATCCTCCAATATTTCATCCCGATATTTCATGATAATCGGTATTTATAAAAAAAAAAAAGCGAATCATTTCTGATTCGCCTTTTTAAACTGTCACAAACTTAATGTCATTTGGCCATTAAGTTTGTGACTGGTGCCATTTTCATATCAATTAATTAGTTAGTCTATTGGGGTAATTAAATTTGTGACTATAAGGCTAGCTCATCAATGGTGCTCCAAAGGAGCAAAAAATTAGACTTATGCTTTTGCTAGAAGCTACCCCTTGTGACTATTTTGTGAGTGAACGCTATTCGTAAAAGCAGACATTTAAATGTTTCGTCTTGAACAAGAGCAAGTAAGTCGGAGGGAAAATAGATACCCTAACTGGTATTTACAGCAACCAATAGTAATGCATTTTGGGCTAGATTACTTCAATTAACACTTCGTTGTGGCGAAGCCATGGGATAGTGAAAGGACCATTGTAGGCTGCGTTAATAGGCTCGCTAACTGCGGTATAGCCGTTTTTCGCTATCCAGCTATTGAGGATTTGGGTTTGTGTTTCAACATTACTATCACTGAGTAGCCCGCTGAATTTTATCACCACTACTTTGTAATCCTTCACCTCTGTTATCCAGACGTCTGGATTGGTTGGCTTAGGGGTACTTTGTATCGTAAAGTCGGCAGGCATTACAAATGACATGACTTGTTGTTCTGATCGCTCTTTCATAAACACCGGAGCGGTCATAGCGATTTTAGTACCCTTAGATACTGCTTCTGATTCATCCATCAGTACAGGTGCTGTCATGGCTATTTTTGTGGAGCCTTCATTCTCACCAGTGATGTAGCTGAACAGATTTCTAAAAGCACTGTTCATTCCATCGGCTGACATGTCAGAGGACACTAACACTATCGATTCATAGTTACGCACTTCAATTTTCTGTACCTGATCAGATTTCAATAGTGTATAAGGCGCGTTTTCAACTCCACTTTCTCCAAACACGGAGCAACCGGCCAAAATCAGTGGAACAAGAAGTGCGAAAAGTAATTTCATAGAGTTTCCTTGAGGTCTTATAAAACAGTGCTTCTCACTGTTTTTATTTTTTATTAAGAATAGATACGTAAAACTGGGAAATTAGTTCAATTCAACATTAAATTTTATCTTCAATAAAACCTGTTGGTTGCAGTTGACTAGTCCTGAATTACAAGAAAGCCGATATCGGCTCACTTTTCTAACCGTAATAAGTAAAAAGGCGAATCATTTCTGATTCGCCTTTTAAATTATTATAATGGGAAGTTAACCATCTTCATTAAATCGTTAACCAACTTCATTAACGATCCTCAACATGTGATCAATTAATCGATATAACTTTCAATTGGAGGACATGAACAAATTAGGTTACGGTCTCCGTAAACATCATCAATACGGTTAACTGTTGGCCAAAATTTATTTTTTGCTGCAGCTGGAACCGGGAATACCGCTTCTTTAATCGTATAAGCACGATCCCAAGTATCAGTAATATCGGCTAACGTATGTGGCGCGTTATGAAGTGGGTTGTTATCACTTGACCATTCACCTGATTCAACTTTACGTACTTCGTCGCGAATAGAAACCATCGCTTCAACGAAACGGTCAAGTTCAACTTTAGACTCTGACTCTGTAGGCTCAATCATGAAAGTGCCCGCTACTGGGAACGACATGGTTGGTGCGTGAAAACCATAATCGATTAAACGTTTTGCTATATCAACTTCGGTAATACCTGACGCTGCTTTAAGTGGACGTAAATCAATAATACATTCGTGAGCTACACGACCATTTTTTCCTGCATATAAAAGCGGGTAATGTTGGCTTAACTTTTTAGCTAAGTAGTTAGCGTTAGTAATCGCATATTTGGTCGCATCAGTAACACCTTGCTTACCTAACATTGCACAGTAAAGGTAAGAAATACATAAAATACCTGCACTACCAAAGGGTGCTGCTGCAACTGCGCCGTTACCTTTAGTGCTGTCATCAACAGTAATTAATGCATGATCAGGCAAGAATGGTGCAAGATGTGCTTTAACACCAATAGGTCCCATACCTGGGCCACCACCACCGTGTGGAATAGCAAAAGTTTTATGTAAGTTTAAGTGAGAAACGTCTGCGCCAATATAACCTGGAGACGTTACACCTACTTGTGCGTTCATGTTCGCGCCGTCGAGGTAAACTTGGCCACCACTGTCATGAACGATATTACAAATTTCTGCTACGGTTGTTTCATATACACCGTGCGTTGACGGGTAAGTGATCATAATACAGGCAAGATTGTCGGCCATTTCGCTTGCTTTAGTCTGCAAGTCCTCCATGTCAACGTTACCTTCTTTATCACAGGCAACTACAACAACTTTCATGCCAACCATTTGCGCAGACGCAGGGTTTGTACCGTGAGCAGAAGATGGAATTAAACAGATGTTACGATGTGCATCGCCACGACTTTCATGATATTTAACAATTGCAATTAATCCTGCATACTCACCTTGAGCACCAGAATTTGGTTGCATTGAAATATTGTCGTAACCTGTAAGCTCTACTAACCAATCGCCTAACTCATCAATCATTTGCTTATAACCTTGAGCTTGGTCAATCGGTGCAAATGGATGCATATTAGCAAATTCAGGCCATGATACTGGGATCATCTGTGCGGTTGCATTTAACTTCATTGTACAAGAACCCAAAGAAATCATTGAATGATTCAATGCTAAATCTTTGTTTTCTAATCTTTTGATATAACGAAGCATTTCTGTTTCGCTGTGGTATGAATTAAATACCGGATGAGTCAATATTTCAGATTCACGCACAAGTGATGCAGGAATTGAAGAATGGCCGCTGCTGAGTATTTTATCGTCAAGGTCGCTAACGTTTAAACCATGGTCTGTGCCTAATAATATATCAAATAAACCGGCAATGTTCTCACGAGTTGTTGTTTCATCAATAGAAATACTGATTTGACCCGTAACGTCAGTGCGGAAGTTAACGCCAGCCGCTAATGCGCGTGCAACGATTTCTTCTTTATTATCTAAATTGAACGTTAAGGTATCAAAGTAGTTAGCATGAATAGCTGTTAAGCCTTTAGTTGCTGTACCTAAGCATAAAATATCTGCGAAACGATGTATACGGTTAGCAATTATTTTTAAACCTTTAGGGCCATGGTATACCGCGTAAAACGCTGCCATGTTCGCTAATAACACCTGTGCGGTACAAATGTTTGAGTTAGCTTTTTCACGACGAATATGTTGTTCACGCGTTTGCATTGCCATACGTAATGCAGCATTACCGCGAGTATCTTTAGAAACACCAATAATACGGCCAGGTAATGAACGTTTGTATTTTTCAGAGGTAGTGAAAAATGCGGCGTGTGGTCCGCCGTAGCCCATTGGAACACCAAAACGCTGGCTTGAACCAATAACGGCATCAGCACCTAATTCACCCGGTGCTTTTAACATCACTAAACTCATGATATCGGCGGCTACCGCAACAATACCTTTGTTTGCGTGAATTTTTTCAATTAACTCGCTTATGTCTGTTACTTCACCCGTTGCACTTGGGTATTGTAATAAAGCACCAAAAATATCGTGGTCTGCGGCTTCATTTGCAGGAGCAACGATAACTTCAAAATCAAACATTTCTGCACGTTGTTTAACAACGTCAATAGTTTGTGGATAAACATCACTTGAGATAAAGAATAAATTTGATTTTTTATTTTTAGAAACACGCTTTGCTAATGCCATAGCTTCAGCAGCCGCAGTACCTTCATCCAATAATGAAGCAGAGGCAAGCTCTAAACCGGTAAGGTCGATACACATTTGCTGATAGTTTAATAACGACTCTAAACGCCCTTGTGCAATTTCTGGTTGGTAGGGCGTGTAAGCCGTATACCAGCCTGGATTTTCTAACACGTTACGCAAAATAACGTTCGGTGTTAGGGTGCCGTAGTAACCTAAACCAATGTAGGTATCGTTTACTTTATTTAAGTTTGCAACCGCTTTTAAATCGCTTAAGGCTTGCGCTTCTGTTTTACTTTCTTCAATCGCAGGCAACGCTGATAAACGAATATCACTTGGTACGATTTCATTGATAAGTGCATCAACTGACTCTACGCCAATGTCATTTAACATCGCTTGGGTTTGTTCGGCATTAGGGCCAATGTGACGACGAATAAAGTCTTGAGTTTGCTCTAAATAAGCAAGTGATTTTGATTGAGTAGTCATAAAACAGCTTCTCTTAAGTGGGTAATGAATTAACTGGGTCTTTAGTTACAGCGTAACTAAGATAAAGCCCCAAACAATCAGTTAGAGGCTTAATAACAGATTTTGTAAATAGTTAGCTTTTAGGTATAGCGCTAGAGTTATCAGTCTTATGACCTTAGTAAGCCTTTAAGTAAAGGTTTAAAAAGTAAGTGAGTTAGACGAGTAACAAAAGCAACGCAGCATAAACGCTAAAGGTGCCCGAAATTAGTCTTCGTCAATAGAATTTTCATAACCTTCAGCATCTAATAAAGCATCTAACTCTGCTTCGTCAGCTAGTTGAACCTTGAATAACCAACCCGCGCCAAAAGCATCTGAGTTAACTAATTCAGGAGAATCTTCTAAGTCTTCATTTACTTCAATAACCTTACCTGAAATAGGTGCGTAGATATCTGAAGCCGCTTTTACAGATTCAGCTACTGCAACGTCGTCACCAGTACTTATCTCATCATCAACATCAGGTAATTCAACAAATACCATATCACCTAATAAGTCTTGCGCGTGCTCAGTAATACCGACAGTAACTACGCCGTTACCTTCTTGACGTACCCATTCGTGTGATGTTGCATATTTTAGTTCTGAAGGAATGTTGCTCATTTTTTATTTTCCTGAAGTTAATTATTATTTATCGAAAACTCATGTTAATTGCTACTATTTGCTCACAATTAAATACTATAGCTTAATTATCATTCGAAATTGAACTCGCGTAAATAAATTTTACCCGAGTTTAACTTTATAATTCTACATCGTTCTATATCAAATTTTATGGTAAAAAATTGATTAAAAAACTTTTTTACCGTTGCGAACAAAGCTTGCTTTAATCACTTTAACGTTCACTAATTTTTTACGCATTTCTACTTCAACGGTGTCACCTAAGCTTACACTGCGAGGTACACGTGCCATAGCAATACTATGACCTAGTGTTGGCGAGAATGTGCCTGAGGTAATAATACCTTCACCAAATGGCGTAATCACTTTAAGACCGGTGCGTAGTACGCCTTTTTCTTCAAAGACTAAGCCAACAAGTTTAGGTTGGTCGCCAGCAGCTTTTTGGGCAGTTAATACTTCACGGCCAATAAAATCACGATCTGTTGGTTCCCAGCTAATGGTCCATGCCATGTTAGCCGCTAATGGCGAAACAGTTTCGTCCATATCTAAACCATAAAGATTCATGCCTGCTTCTAAGCGCAAGGTATCACGAGCGCCTAGACCACAAGGTGCTACACCTGCGTCTAATAGTTTTTGCCATAAATCTGCTGCTTGGTCTTCTGGAACAACGATTTCGTAACCGTTCTCACCGGTGTAACCGGTAGTCGCAATAAACAAATCACCCGCTTGAACACCAAAAAATGGCTTCATGCCTTCAACCGCTTGGGTTTGCTCTAGCGTTAATAGGGTAGCAACTTTAGCTTTAGCTTGTGGCCCTTGCACGGCAATCATACCGAATTCAGGACGTTCGGTAATAGTGATGTCAAAACCAGATGCTTGTTCATTCATCCACGCTAAATCTTTTACACGCGTCGCTGAGTTAACGACTAAGCGGTAATAAGTTTCAGTGAAGAAGTAAATGATCAAATCATCAATAACACCACCTTCGTTATTTAACATTCCGGTGTAAAGGGCTTTACCAGCAACCTCTAATTTTGCAACATCGTTAATCACTAAACGGCGTAAATATGCTTTTGCGTCGCTGCCTTTAATATCAACAATAGTCATGTGTGAAACATCAAACATACCAGCATCGGTTCGAACAGCATGATGCTCTTCTATTTGTGAGCCGTAGTTAATTGGCATTTCCCAACCGTGAAAATCAACTAGTTTTGCGCCAGCTTCAATGTGCTTAGCATGTAATACGGTTTTATTAGTCATCGTATGTATTCCACTTTAATTGTATGAATTCGCCAATAAGCCGAGCTTAAAGGCAGTATATTTACAAAATAATTGGTGAGATTATAGCCGCGCAAAGCCACCTATTCAACTAAAAACAAAGAAAATAGCCAAAAATACAAATTTAAAACAAGATAAATATATTAATCCAAACTTAATTTCCAAAAAGACCACCTAACCAAACTATAATCAAATTTACTTCCTTAAAAAATCAAATGTTGGGATTTTATTTTGTACTTTTTACGAACCTTTAATTTCTACAAAGAGAGTTAATTTACATACAAATAATATCAAGACCGAGGCAGTAGAATGGCTGACTTAAGCGGTGATTTTTGTCTCTAATAAAAGTTATTTAAGTACAACATTTGGGGCAAATTTTAAAAAATAGCATGAAAAATCAGGACAAAAAAGTCAACATAAAAATTAAAGGCTGCACGTAAACTATTGATATAAATATTTTTAAATTAACTTGTCTTTTACTTGCGCCAGCTTAGGTAAATCACTTTTCAGACCCAAGGCTTGCTTAATCATCAGTTGTTTTATTGGTTTAATATGATTAATTAACGACAAACCTAAACCTCTAACCAACTTTACTGCGCCTTGCTGAGGTGTAAATGTTTGTTTAATAGCTTCCATTGCCGCAACCATTTCCATCGCTTCAGCTTTACGCCAGCGTGAATATTCGTTTAGTAACCGCGTTGTTAACCAAACATCAGTTGATGCTTTGTGCTTGGCTATTTTTTCACTCATAATCTGTGCTAACGATACTGCATCAAGTAACCCTAGGTTAACGCCCTGACCTGCTAGTGGATGAATAGTATGCGCCGCGTCACCAACCAAAGCGATACGGTCTTGTACAAAATTTTGTGCCATACGCATGGTTAAAGGATGAGTAAATCGCTCACTCTGTAATTCAACATTTCCTAATTTCCCATCACTTGCAGCTGTTAATGCTTTTGAAAATTCCTCGGGGGATAAGCCATTCAAACGCACGGCATCTTCAGGGGATGTTGACCAAACAATTGAACATAGGTCTTGCGTACCACCCGAGTCATTAAGGGGAAGTAATGCTAATGGGCCAGTTGCTAGAAAAACTTGCCATGCGGTATTTTGATGACCTTGTGAACATTTAACTGTAGCAACAATAGCGTGATGGTCATAATCACGAAAGGTTAAGGGGATGTCCATTTGACCTCGAACCCAAGAGTTTGCCCCGTCTGCTCCAACCACTAATTTAGCCGTTATTGGCAGAGGTTCACCGCTAGTTGACGCAAAACTAATAAAAGCTTCACTTTCGCCAAGACTAATATTACTTAAGGTATTTTCAGTGTAAAAAGTGATGCCATGGTCAGCTTGTGCTTTTTGCCAAAGGCTTAGGCGTATAACACTGTTTTCAACAATCCAACCTAACTGTTCACTCGCTGAATTTTGCTGTGAATCGTCACAAGAAAAAAGCAGTTTGCCAAAACCCGCTTTATCCCAAACATGCATATCGGTGTAAGCTTGGATCCTTTTTTGCTCAATTAAAGGCCAAACATCAAGGTTATCAAAAATTTGTTTGCTGGCAACATTGAGTGCGCTGACTCGAACATCTGACTTTTCTGACAATTCATCTGGCGGTGAAGTGTCGACAATAGCGACCGTTAGCTCTGTTTGCTTTCGTATGGCTAATGCTAAGGTTAATCCCACCATGCCACCACCAACAATTAATACATCAAATTTTTGCATGTTATTCTTCTTAATTTTTGAATTGTTTTACGTTCTAGTCCTCGAGTAACTGTCGAGAAACTTAATCACTAATATCCCATGGTTTTTCTAACCAAGGTATTTTTCAATGGCGATAGATAGTTCATTACTTTCAAGCCAACATTACGACCCGCTACTAAGGGGGGCAACGTATTTGAAAAAAGTGTGACTAATGAATCGGTTAAACCAATAACGTGCTGATGATCATATTTTCTCTGCGAGGCATAGTCACTCAGCGCAGAAAACTGTCCGACATCTTGATTATTTTTTAGCGACTGCTTAATAAGCTCAGCCATTTGCTTAACGTCTCTCACGCCAAGGTTAAAGCCTTGTCCTGCTATCGGATGAATCGTATGAGAAGCATTGCCAATAAGTGCCATACGATGAAATACTTGTTCATCGGCCATTAACAATTTTAGTGGATAAACATCACGTTTACCCACTTGGGTTATTGCACCAAGCCAGCTACCAAAGGCACTTTCAAGCTCTTCTTTAAATTGCGTTTCACTCAATGTCGCCATTCTACTGGCTTGTTCAGGAGGCAATGTCCACACCAAAGAGCAGCGGCTATCATTTGTTACGCTCCCCTGTTTTGACAGCGGTAACATCGCAATAGGACCCGTTTCTGTGAAACGTTCAAACGCAAGGTTATTATGAGCGATAGCGGTACTAACATTGGTAATGAGTGCTGATTGTCCATAATCAGACTCTTGTACTGAAATGTTCGCAAATTGTCGACAAGCGGAGTGCACACCATCGCAGGCGAGTAAGAGTTTTGCGCTTAGCTGTATTTCAGAATTGAGTGTCAGTTCAACCTGATTTTTTTGCCAAGTAATATCTGTGATTTTGTCAGGCGTAAACCAAGTAAGATTACACTTTAATTGATTTTTTTCTTTTAAGTGGGCTAATAATACTTGCCCAATCAACGACATTTCAACGACAAAGCCCAGCGCATTAACTTGATGATGTTCACCATAGAGTCGAGCTTTACCGTAAAAGCCTCGATCAGAAATATGAATATTTTTAATGGGCTCTGCGACACGCTTTAGCTGTTGCCAAACACCTAAGTTTTGCAAGTAAGTGGCAGTGCCATGTGAAAGCGCTAAAACACGATCATCAAACGTTAATGTCGGATCTTTTAATACCGGCTTCGCTTCAACAATAGCAATAGATAATGGTTGTCCACTTTCATTTTCGCAGTCGATTAGACTCAAGGCCATTAATGCACCCGATAATCCTCCACCTGAAATTACAATATCAAATTCTTTTTTCATAGTTAATTTTGGCTATTTACGTCAGTCGCTTGATATGAAGATTAAAAATCTGAGTTGCTGAGTTCATTTGCAGCGCTCATTCTAACTGAGTACTGAAACACAAAATCATTGTTACTAATAAAGGTTCAGTACGTACATTTAAGTGAGCAAGTTCAGTAGGACAAAAAAATTCAGTGCAAAAAAACAGTAAACTATTGATTCACAGCCATTACTTGCTCTATTTCAGTGATTGATTTTGGCGCATTTACGGTTAAGTTTTCATGACTTTGATCAGTAACCGCGATGTTATCTTCAATTCTTACCGCGATCCCACGCCATTTTTCATCAACACTAAAGTCATCAAGTGGAATATAAATACCAGGTTCTATGGTCATTACCATTCCTTGCTCAAAAACTCGACATTGCTCACGTTTTTCGTTTGATTGATAATTACCGACATCATGCACATCAAGCCCTAGCCAATGGCCTAAACCATGAATAAAGTATTTTTTACAGGCTTTTTCTTCGAGTAATACATCTATATTTCCTAACAAAATGCCCATACGGTGCAAACCTGTTGTGAGAAAGTTATTCACTAAAACATTAAGCTCTGCAAAAGTCGCTTGTGGCTTTATTGCGTTAATCGCTAAATTTTGTGCATCAAGTACCAGCTGATAAATTTCTCGTTGTGCTTTTGTGAACTTGCCATTAACCGGAAATGTACGCGTAATATCTGCGGCATATCCACTGAGTTCTCCACCTGCATCAATCAAAATCAATTCATTATTTTTTAGTACATCGTCATTATTAGTGTAATGCAAAATATTGCCATTATCACCGCCAGCAACAATAGTGCCGTAAGCTGGGTGTCTTGCACCATTATTTGCAAATTCATGCAATATTTCAGCTTCTAATTGGTATTCATACTTACCTATCGCCGACTGTTTCATTGCTCGGGCATGAGCCGCACCACTGATCACGTTAACACGACGCATAATTTCAAGTTCGCCGGCACTTTTGATTAAACGCATTTCTTCTATTGTTGCTCGACAATCAACGAGTTGTGTCGGCGCTTTAACGCCCTGGCGACTTTTCGCTTTAACCGTTGATAACCATGCATAGATTTGCTTATCAAATGCTTCACTTTTTCCTTGGCAAAACAATAAGTGACTTTTATTAGCAATGTAATCAGGAAGGTATTGGTCTACTTCACTTAATGAAAAACAATTATCTACACCATAATGTTCAACCGCTTGTGTTTGCCCTACTCGCCTGCCATGCCATATTTCTTGCAGCGGGTCTTTGTCGCGGTTAAATAAAACACTGTTCATGCCTTCTTTATCCGATTTAGTCAGTACTAAAATGGCATCAGGTTCGTTATAGCCAGTTAGATAATAAAAGTTTTTATCTTGGCAAAAAGCATATTCTGTATCGTTACTACGGGTGACTTCTTGTGCGGCAGAAAATATCGCAATAGAATTCGTTGGCATCGACCTAAAAAACTGATCGCGACGGGCAGTGAACTCTGTCAACGGTAATAAAGTATTTTGAACTAACGTGGATGTTGTCATGGCTAATATTTCTTTTAGTGAACAGTTTCTTCTGTGCTTTTACTTTCTGGCGGTGAGCCTAGCTCAGTAAAACATAATAAGGCAGAAATTCTGACATATTCAGCTATTTCAAAGTAGGCTTGCTCGGTGTCTTCATCTTCTTCCATTTCGTCAGACAAATTAGCAATTTCAGCAAAATCAATCAGTACTTCTTTAACGTCTTCTGATAGTACTGCTTTGTTTTTTTGTTGTAAGCCAAACCCTAAGTTGAAGCCTTGTACCCAAACACTTAACGCATGGCCGCGTTCAACAATACTGTCGTCGTCATCGGGTAACATCAGTTGAAAACTATAAGTGTCATCAATAATGTCACTCCAAACTTGTGCGAACATTGACTTCACCAAAGACTTAACTTCGCGAGGTAAGCCTTCGCCATTGTTAAACAAGTCATTAATCATCACGATATAGTCTTCACTTTCAAAGGTAAAACCCGCGCATACTAAGCCGGTTAATACACCATGTAATTCTGAGCCATGGGCCGTAATGCTTTCGGAGGTAAGAATTGCTTGCACTGAGGCAAAGTCTAAAGAGGTTTCGTTGGACATGTTTTAATCATCAATAAAATGCGTGAGTTAATGCTAGCTATCGTAACATTCACGCTTTTATGATGCTATAGATTAAAGGAGAAAACCCTACAGAACGCTTGCATAGTGAACGGGTCATCGATATAGTGCTGAGATACGCATATATTACTATTAATTAAGACGTTTTTGTGAGAATCACCTGTTATGAGTCAACACTCGGTTACCATTGAAGTTGCAAATAGAAGATTAAAGATTTCATGTCCTGCTGGGCAAGAATCATCTTTACTATTAGCTGCGGAAGAATTAAACCAACGCTTGCTAACAGACAGTAAAGCTTACTCAATAAAAACCCCTGAACAATCACTTGTAATGACAGCACTTAATTTATCGAACGATTTATTAGCCGCTCGTAAAGAACTTATCCAAGAGCGCGCTGCACTGCAAAGCAAAATTGATTTACTACAATCGACCATTAAAGAAGCTGTAACGGCTGAATACCGCAAGAAAGCCTAATTTTTCAGCAACCTCTGCACACTAAAAAAACAAACAAACCAAACTTACAAAAAAACACTTAATTCGCTTTAAAAAATTAGCTATACTAGCTTCGTCTTCTGGGGTGTTTGTATGTTAACTATGTCCCTGAGCCGATAAGTTTTACCTTAGGAAGTTGATTATTAGCTATTGTGCAAGCCCGGCTCGTATCGGGAAGCCTACGGTTGAAATGATACCTCCGCCCTGAACACCCGGTGTTCAGGACTAAAGTCGACTGCGGCACCTTGGAAGCATCTTTTTCTCTACAATAGTTCACGAAATTATTGTTTGGCTTATTCATAAGCTTATTTTTTTAGTCAAAACCGAATACCTCCGCGCAATACTAGAAAACACCCAGTGTTCAGAACTAAAGTCCACTGCGGCACCTTGGAAGCATCTTTTTCTTTACAATAATTTATGACATTATTGTTTGGCTTATTCATAAGCTTATTTTTTTAGTCAAAACCGAATACCTCCGCGCAATACTAGAAAACACCCAGTGTTCAGGACTAAAGTCGACTGCGGCACCTTGGAAGCATCTTTTTCTCTACAATAGTTCACGACATTATTGTTTGGCTTATCCATAAGCTTATTTGTTTAGTCAAACCGAATACCTCCGCGCAATACTAGAAAACACCCAGTGTTCAGGACTAAAGTCGACTGCGGCACCTTGGAAGCATCTTTTTATCTACAATAGTTCACGACATTATTGTTTGGCTTATCCATAAGCTTATTTGTTTAGTCAAACCGAATACCTCCGCGCAATACTAGAAAACACCCAGTGTTCAGAACTAAAGTCCACTGCGGCACCTTGGAAGCATCATTTTCTTTACAATAATTTATGACATTATTGTTTGGCTTATTCATAAGCTTATTTGTTTAGTCAAAACCGAATACCTCCGCGCAATACTAGAAAACACCCAGTGTTCAGAACTAAAGTCCACTGCGGCACCTTGGAAGCATCTTTTTCTTTACAATAATTTACGACATTATTGTTTGGCTTATTCATAAGCTTATTTGTTTAGTCAAAACCGAATACCTCCGCGCAATACTAGAAAACACCCAGTGTTCAGAACTAAAGTCGACTGCGGCACCTTGGAAGCATCCTTTTCTCTACAATAATTCACGAAATTACTATTTGGCTTATCCATAAGCTTTTTACTCGTACCAATATAATCTAATAATTCTATATAATTTTTTTGGGGTTATTTCAAAAAACGTGCTGCTATATTTAGAATATTCGAGCTTTTACTTGTAAAGGTAACACTGATCACTGGGCGGTATTAAACAGCTCAGTGATCATATTCTGCCAGCATAAAGCATTAGTTATTCGAATAGGGTTATAACTAAAAATAACGGTGCTAACCCCAAAGGTTTAATTAAATAACGCTAAATCAATAAATTGTTGTCCTAATATATTGTAGTGTTAACCGCCAAATTTAAAACGTAAACCAGCATTAACGGTAAAACCATCATTTCTTGACCAAATATCTGTTGTCCATCGACCACTAGGTGCTTGTTCAGGCAACACCAAAGAGTCTTCCTTAGTTTGTTGCACGTTTAACAAGTTTTCAGCATTAACAAAGAAACTGACTTGTCCTATGGTAATTTGACCTAACAGTCCTAGATGCCAATAAGGCTGGCTACGATCTCGATACGGGTTGTTCTCAAGCTGCTGTGTACCAGTATAATAAGCTTCAAACCCGAGCAAATGACTTCCGTGCTCTTCCCACATAACAACAAGGCCGGCAGAGTGTTGTGGTGTTAACGCCAAAGCTACTCGGTTAACACTAGAGTCACCTTCTTTAGTGGCGTCTGTGTATAAATAGCTCCCCGTAAATTTAATATCTCGCCAGCGATAACGTAGCAATAATTCAGCACCACTAATTTCAGTTTCGCCAGCAGCATTGACGAGTCGAACTCGTTTATCCGAAACACCATTAATGACGTCTAATTCAGTAACGTTCTCAATATCTGACGCGAATAATGTTAGGCTGGTTTCTACACTGCCCAGCACATAGCTAATATCGATAGAAGCGGTTGATGCACGCTCCTCTTCAAGGTTTTCTAGCGGCGCAAGACGCGATAAACCAGCTTCATCAATGTCTTCAATAAATGGGCTTGGTGCGAAAAACCCTTGTCCGTATGCCCCCCTAATCGTCCAGTTCTGTGGGCTGTATAGCAAGGAAACCCGAGGGCTTACTTGTGTACCATATTCACTATGCCAGTCAGTGCGAGCACTAAGAGACATGGAAATATCATCGCTTGCTTCATAATCAAGTTGCGAAAATAATCCCGGCACTTGATAAGCATAATCAAATTGAGCAAAAGTATCAGATTTGAACTTCTCAGATTGAAGCGCTACCCCAACAAGCCATGCCGTTTTATCAGAATACCCTGATAAGCTCGACTCGATTAACGTACTTTCGTGGCTATCATCCTCTTGAACAGCACCAAATTGATGCTCGTGGTCTTGATTCATTGCTGAACCACGGATATTTAAATTCAACACTTCCCCTAATGGTTGATCATATATAAAACCAACATCTGTTCTACGCGTGTCCTGTGTTTGAGAGAACCCGTTACCATCAGGTACAGTAGACTCACCTAAGGTACCGCCATCCCTTTGCTCTGTCATTGCCCCTAAGGTAACGTAAAGGTTGGCACCATTATCGTCTTGCCAATAGAAACGAGGACGAACGCTAGCCCTTTCATAGCCAGCCATATCGATCCAACCATCGTCATCTAAGTCTTGCTTTTCTTGGTGATGAATTCCGGCAGTAACCGATGCGCTTAAGGCGCTAGTTAAAGGTGATGCAAAGTAGGAAGTCATATCTTGACCATTTTTAGAGGTCGCATTGACCAACACTTCGCCTTCATAATTATCAGTGGGAGTGCGTGAAATTAAATTGATCACCCCACCAAGTGCAGAGCCACCATAAAGAGAAGAGGCAGACCCTTTAATTATTTCAACATTTGCAAGGTCTGTAGGAAGAATTTGCATCAAACCTATTGAAGCTGTTTGACCACCATATAAAGGTAAACCATCACTTAACAGTTGCGTATAACGTCCGTACATTCCTTGCAGTCGGATGTTGGAACTCCCTAACGCAGGCGATGTCGTTTGTACTCTAACACCACCTGTTTCAGCCACTAACATAGAGATATTACCCGGACGCATAAGTGCTTTTTCTTGTATTTCTTCGCCATTAATCATTTCGGTTCGTGTTGCCGATTCAATGACAATACGACCTAAACGAGAAGCACTTACTTGAATTTTTTCAATCTTGTTATCAACATGCTCATGATTGTCTTCATGTTCATTTTTATTATTATTATTATTTTCACTCGCGTATGCAAACGCAGGCATTAACAGTATTGCTACTGTTGTTCTTAATGACTTTTTAAACATTTTTTACCTCAGATATTACTTGGTACTTGCTCTAGCATTAATTAGCACAATAGCGCTGATTAACTTAAAAAGTTGTAGACAATTTTTGGTGTTTTTAAATTTCTATAAGGTAAAAATAGGAGGGCGATAGAGCAAAGTACCGATATATATAGGTTGCTTAGGCTGTGGTATATAAGCAACGTCAGTTAAAGTGGCTGTTTTCGTTGCATCAACGTCAGTATTAAAATAGACAAATGATGAACACGCATTGGCAATGCAAGTACAATCCATATTACAACATTCAATACCACAGCAATCTTCTGAGCTGTTGTTATTAAGTAAGTTCGAATCGTTATAATTTACTGGTTCACTGATGTTGGGGGAAAGAGAGTCTACTAAAGTTTCACAAGGCATAGCAGTATTAAAGGCGACTGCTTGCCCAGTAAAGGCAACAAGCATCAAAGCTATAACTAACACTTTTGAAAAAACTTTATACATATAAACCCCTAAATACAATTTGCGCGGCATTATAAAAGTTTCTTCGTGATATGTGAACCAACATAAATCAGTTTATGTTGGTTGGCTGTTACATGTTGACAATAAGCTTACTAGCCGGCTCTCAATTATTGTGCTTAGTTTGTCAGAGACGTTGCGGTTAAATAATTAACTAAAAAAGATATAGTTGCCCTATAACGGTCTTTACACGTTAGCGCATTAACGTCAATTTAACTGATAAAGTCAGTACAAGTATTGTAGCGCTATGCCCCTTTTTTGCTTTAGAAAGTTACCGAGTAGTTTGACTATTGTTAAGCAGTATTTCACTTCAATAACGCCAAAAAAAATGATAACGAAACGTTATCATTATCATAATTATTGATTGTTTTTAATTATGTGACATTAGGCGTAGTATTACCTCATCGAACGAAGTACGAACTAATCAATATAATTTTGGAGTAAGTTATGAAAATGAATCACGTAGGTCTCATGGTTGGCGATATGGATAAAGCGGTTGAATTTTACACTAAAGCGCTTGGTCTAAAAATTGTAATGAATAACACGAAGGTAAAAGAAGAGCGTGAAACTGCCATAGGAAAAATGTGTGTGGCTGTTTTTGGTGAGGGCTTTAAAGGCTTTAATATTGCACATTTAGTAACAACTGACGGCATTGGTGTTGAAATGTTTGAAATGAAAGAGCGCCAAGAACGTCACGATGTTGATTTCTCACGCCTAGGTATCTTCCATTTCTGTCTTCAAACAGACGACTTCGAAGGTGCTATGGCACGTACTGAACAATATGGCGGCAAAGTGCGTATGGACATCCATCGCTACCACCCAGAAGACGACAGCAAACTAGCCCAAATGGTTTACTTAGAAGACCCTTTTGGTAATTTGTTCGAGCTTTACTCGCACTCTTATGAAGAAACTTACGCTTCTGATTACGAGTAATATATTTAACGTAAAACGCGTTATTTGAAGGCTACCTAAGGGTGGCCTTTTTTGTGCCTGGTTGTCGAAAAATAATATTTTTGTCTTTACTTGTGAAGGTATCTATAAAATATACCAAGTTACTTTGTACCCTTTTAGATAAAGATAAATAACCGACACTATCGATAAAATACGAACGATACGTATAAAATTCGAATATCAATAAAGAGATAATAAGACTAGATTCAAAATAGTATTTTGTATGAACGATTTGATTATCTCTTTAGCATATCATCTATGCGACGACTTATTTAAAGTCTCAACCATAAATAGCTAAATATATACATTAATAAATAGCGACAGTAAACCCTATTCAGATGTTAATACTTAGGCTTAAAAAATACTAAGTTAATATTAAGAGAATTTAAAGAGCTTCAAAACTAGGTGTTGCATCGAGGGTACTTACTTTAATTATTAACGATAACAGGACTTTTCGCTTTCATTAGACAGTTTGTCATTCAAAAAATCAGTTTCCTTAAATTTAACAGGTAAAACGACGCTTTCACGTAAGAGGCGAATTTTCACTGATTTAGAATTTTTAAGAACCAAATGTTACTGATAATGATATTGATTCGCATTAACATTAATGTTAATGTTACCGCAATAAAAAAAGCATCATGTAAATTTATATTATTTATAACTTAAAGGTCTCTCATGAAAACGAACATAAAAGCTCTTGTGCTAACAATAGCAGCATCCTTAACTTTGTCAGCATGTGGTGGTTCAAGCACTAACGAAGCAAGCCCTGAACCTGTTGCGCCAGCTAACATCGCCCCAACAGGTGTTGCAGTTAGCAATATTACTGTAGACGAAAATTCTGCAGGCGCAGTCATTGGAACATTGTCAGCAACTGATGCAAACTCAGGTGATACATTTACCTTCACAACTGATAACGAACTGTTTGCTATTACTGGCGATGAATTAAGTTTAAAAACTGACGCTATGGCTAACTTTGAAAATGCTGAATCTTTGGCTACCAATATCACAGTTACAGATAGTGGAGGCCTTTCATTTTCGAAAGAAGTCACTATTACTGTTAATGACTTATTGGATACTTATAAATTTGAAAGTAAATTAATTACAGATGAATCAAGTGTTGGTTATACGGGGCAAATTGCTCGTCATGCGTTAATTTCTGAATTAACCAGTTATATTGGTGGTGAACTACAAGCCGATATAGACGCAAATGTATTTGCAGATAAAGCAGCGGTACTTGCTAAGTTAAACTCATATTTTCGTACCACGAGTAATCAATATGAAAACAACTTTTCGTTGAACTTCTTGGTTGATACCAAACAACCATTTATTACCAATATCTCTTCAAGTGCTAAAAACTTAGTTGGTAAAATAGCAGGTAATGATGCAAGCCGTATGCGCAAAGACTGGACTGATGGTACTAGTTTTGTTGGCGCGGGCGCTAACATGACGCCAGAAGACTTAGTTGACACTTATTTTGATCAATTGGCTGATAACGCGGTTGATGCTAATATTCGCCTCGATGAAGCAACAAATAGTCCTATCACTAAAGTTTATGTCAATACTGATGGAACTGACTTAAAACAACTCCTTCAAAAATTCTTATTGATGAGCATCACCTACTCTCAAGCTACTGATGATTATTTAGATGAAGGCTTAGCCATAGACAATATTGATCCCCGTGGTACTGGTAAAGCAGATACTGCCCTTGAACATGGTTTTGATGAAGGTTTTGGTTACTTTGGCGCGGCTCGTAATTATTTAGAATATACCGATAAAGAGATTGCTGGGAAAGTTAAGGCTGACGATGCAACCACAGGTCGTATTGATTGGAATGGTAAACATGACACTGACGGTGATGGTCTATTTGATTTAACGTCAGAAGTAAATTTAGGTAGCTCTGCTAATGCAGCTAAACGTGATATTGGCTCTGCAAGTAATACTAATCCAACGAATTTTACTAAAGACGCCATGGAAGCCTTTTTAGCGGCTCGTAAAATCATTAATGATAATGTAGGTTCTGTATTTACAGCTGAGCAAACAACAGCACTTGAAGCACAACGTGATATCGTTGTTAATGCATGGGAAAAAGCCATTGCTGCTACGGTTATTCATTATATTAATGACCTACGTTCAGATTTAGATAAATCTGGCGATGATTATAACTATGAAGACGTAGCTAAGCATTGGTCTGAAATGAAAGGTTTTGCATTAGGCTTACAATTTAATCCTCATTCACCGATCACTGATGCTCAGTTTGCTGAGATTCATGTTCACTTTGGACAAAAACCAGTATTGCTCCCATTTGGCTCTGCTGATAAAACGGCTGTAACGACTTACAT
Source organism: Colwellia sp. MB02u-14 (assembly GCF_014076915.1). Taxonomy (NCBI): domain Bacteria; kingdom Pseudomonadati; phylum Pseudomonadota; class Gammaproteobacteria; order Alteromonadales; family Colwelliaceae; genus Colwellia; species Colwellia sp. MB02u-14. The sequence goes on along the minus strand of NZ_JACGUX010000006.1, from coordinate 236,227 downwards.
TGCTGACTTAGAAAAAGCGCGTGATATATTGCAAGAAGCATTGGCCTTAGATGCTGACAACGTTGCTAATTGGTAGTTAGTCATTAGTAATATTTTAAGTTAAAACCAAACCAAGCCTTAAGTTGTTTCGTATAAAGGCTTGGTTATTATTTATTTGTGAATAATTTGTATAGGCTATTCACAAATAAAGAATTATCAGTATCTATAACATTCATTTTATTTGCATTATAGGGTTAAAAAATGTCAGTTAACATTAGTCACACCGCAATCTCTATAGCCGTCGTTGCGGCTTTATTAGTGAGTGCTTGTGGGGAAAGTACGAGTAGCAGCAGTGGTGAAAACTTTGGTACCACTTCAGTCCCTACGCCAACCCCCTCCCCCCCTACGCCAAATCCCGGCAGTAACTTTACTCAGCAAGCGTTACTTGAAAACATTACTGATAATATAATCACGCCTATTTTTGAACAATTTTCAACAGTATCAGCAGCACAAATTCCAGAGATAGCAGCCTATTGTAAAATGGAAACAGATGCAGCTTTGGGTAATGCAACAACCGTTCAAGTTAACGCTATGCGTGATAATGCAAAGACAGCATGGCGAAACACCATGAATGTATGGCAACAAGCAGAGGTAATGAAAGTTGGTCCTTTGGTTGATAATGAGGGATTATTACGGGATAAAATTTATTCTTGGCCTGTAGTCAATTCATGCTCTGTTGATTTTGAAGTGGTAAATTTTAAAGCTGGAATTGTCAATGGACAGCCATTTAATATTGCTAAACGTACCCCTTCACGACGTGGTTTAGCCGCTATAGAATATTTATTGTTTAACGAACAACTTAATCATAGTTGCACTACGAGTACTCAGCCTGAAAATTGGGACAATCAAACAGATGAATATCGTAAGGTCGCGCGATGTGAATTTGCGGTTGAAGCTGCTCGCGATGTTAATAATAGTGCTAAAGAATTAATAACAGCCTGGTCTGGCGACAATGGTTTTGCAAGTGCACTTAAAGCAGCGGGTAGTATAGGCAGCGAATTTAGCACTGAACTAAAAGCGATTAATCTTATCAGTGATGGTTTATTTTATTTAGAAACATTCACCAAAGATGGCAAGTTAGCCACCCCATTGGGGCTTCAGGCTAATAGCTGTGGATCACAAGCCTGTCCTGACGTTGTAGAATCAGTATATGCACATCACTCTATTACTAATATTGAAAACAACTTATTGGCATTTCAAAAACTTTTAACTGGTAAGACTGGTACTGGTTTTACTCATTATTTGATTGATGTTGGCGATCAAGATACAGCAGATTCAATGTCTACAGACGTTCAACTAGCCATTGATGGTGTGCAAAACTATCAAAATAGTTTGGCTGAAGCTCTTGTTAATAATGAAGCACAAGTAACACAAACGCATGCCAATGTTAAAGAAGTCACTGATAAACTCAAAATAGATTTTATTACCAGTTTATCGCTTGAATTACCCGCGACATCCGCAGGAGATAACGATTAATGAAGATTAACAAGCATAAATATATTGCTGTTGTTTTTGCCTTTGCCTTTGCCTTTCATCCTAATGTTAGTGCTGACGACGGTACTAGCGATACACCTTCTGAATACACTGAACGTGTTCAAATTATTGGTCATAATGATAAATTGCGTACTGAAGCTGGTGCCGCTACGTTAATTGGTGAAGTTGAATTAGAAAAATTTAAGTTTGATGATATTAACCGTGTTTTATATAGCGTACCTGGCGTTAATATTCGTGAAGAAGATGGTTATGGTTTAAGACCTAATATAGGTTTTCGTGGTGCGACACCGGAACGCAGTAAAAAAATCACCATCATGGAAGATGGTGTACTAATCGGTCCTGCCCCCTATTCTGCACCCGCAGCATATTACTTTCCAATGATCAGCAAAATGACTGCCCTAGAAGTATTTAAAGGCCCTTCTGCAATTAAGTATGGACCCAATACTGTAGCGGGTGCATTGAATATGACAACGCGCCAAGTACCTAAGAGCAAAGAAGGTGCTATAGACCTTGCCTTTGGATCTGATGGGTATGCTAAAACGAAAGCTTACTTTGGTACCACTAATGGCAATTTTGGCTATTTAATTGATGCGGTGCATATCGAAGCGGATGGTTTTAAAGCGTTAGACGGTGGTGGTGATACCGGATTTGATAAAAACGATATTATGACTAAATTTCAATATAATTTTTCTAATAGCCAATATAATCAAATTGTTGAAATGAAGCTAGCCCATGCTAATGAAAAATCAAATGAAACCTACTTAGGGTTAACTGACGCTGATTTCAAGCAAAATGCTAATCGACGTTATGTAGCCAGCCAAAAAGATTTAATGGACTGGGAGCATCAACAAGTTCAGTTCACACATTTTATTGGCAATGACAATTTTGATGTGACAACTCGCTTGTACCGTAACGATTTCGAGCGTTCTTGGAATAAAGTTAACGGTTTTAAAGCAGGGGCGGTAGTCACTGATTTACAAGATATTTTAACGAATCCTGAAACAGATGCTAATGCACCTTTTTATCAAGTGTTAACGGGGCAAAGAGACACCGAAAGAGAATATGAAAAGATTATATTAGGTGATAACCAACGAGAATATTATTCGCAAGGTATTCAATCTGAGTTATATGTTTACCATACACTTTTCGATGTAAAACATGTGCTTAATGTTGGCTTTAGGTTCCATCAAGATCAAATCAAGCGACATCACACTACTGATGCGTATACAATGACCTCGGCTGAACTACTGAGTGATGGTAGCGCCACACTTGCTGGAGATACAAATAGAGAAAAAACCGATGCTATTTCTGTTTTTTTCAAAGATACCATGACGTTAGGTGCATTGGATTTAACCTTTGGCCTACGTGGTGAATTTCTTGATGCCAGTTACCAAAATGAAGCACTAGGTAAAGAAGGTGAATGGCAAAAGAAAAGCACTGATATTTGGTTACCAAGTTTAAGTGGGTTTTACACATTGTCTGAACATTCAGGGCTGTTTTTTGGTGTTCATGAAGGTTTTGTGCCGACGAGTCCAAAAGAGCCAACCAGTGTTAAAATTGAAAATAGCATTAATTATGAGTTAGGTGCTCGTTATCATGACGAGAGTAGCCAACTTGAAGCGGTTATATTTTACAATGATATAGAAAATTTAAAAGAAAGCTGCTCTTTTTCAACTGCCTCGCTTTGTCAAGATAATACTGATGGCGAGTTCAACAGTGGTAAAGCAAATGTTATAGGCCTTGAATTAAGTGCAAAACACACCTATGAGCTATCGGCGGACTATGACTTACCTGTATTGTTGAGTTACACCTATACTAAAGGCGAGTTTGATAGTGCATTTAGCTCTGACTTTAGTATGTGGGGAGACGTTAAGGTTGGAGATACTTTACCGTATTTACCTGAAAATCAATTAACACTTGATATTGGTTTAACGGCTAATAATTGGCAAGTTAATTTAATTACCCGCTACATTGGTGAAATGAGAGAAGCATCAGGTGAAAATGTTCTGCTGTCTGGCGTAACAACACAAGCACTAACCATCGTTGATATGGCTGCAAGTTATGAACTAGGAGATATGGGCAGTATCTATCTTAAACTTGATAACTTACTCGATAATCAAGAAATAGTTAGTCGACGCCCTTATGGAGCTCGCCCTAGTAAACCTAGATCTGCTTCTATTGGCTATCAATATAGCTTCTAATTAGCGTTAATCGTGTTTAAATTTAAATAAGAACGTTAAGTGTCATACTTATCGTTTTTATTTGTAACCTTATTACGAAAAGTTATTTATATTTATGGACTTTCTTAGCGCAAACTTTAAAGAATTAGCCCTTTATATCCTAGATCCTAACCAACGCTTATTTTGGGGCTATCTTTTATCGGCACTACTATTTGCCAGTGCAGTGTATTTTATTAACCTAAAAAAGGTAATTAAGTCAGGTCCAACGCAAGAGAAGCAACCAGGGTTCATAGCCTTTTTATTTCCTAGGAAGGTTTTTTTAGCCCGATCAGCTTTAAACGATTATGCCTTGCTTATTGTAAACAAACTTTTTAAGGCCGCATTATTTCCTTTTGTTGTTTTAACTATGGTGCCTATTGCATTAGCTATCTCATCGGCAATAGAATGGGTCTTTGGGCCCATGACACCCCTTACCCTATCATCGGCCAGCATTATGGCTGTTTTTACCCTACTGTTGTTTATTTTTGATGATTTCACTCGTTTCTTATTGCATTACTGTTTACACAAAAGCCATTATCTGTGGGAGTTTCATAAAGTTCATCATTCCGCAACCGTGCTAACACCCTTTACTATCTATCGCTCACACCCTATTGAAAATTATTTCTATGCTTGTCGTATGGCATTAACTCAAGGCTTTGTGGTTGGCTTATGCTATTACTTATTTGGACCCACATTAAAAATGATTGATATAATTGGTGCCAATATTTTTGTTTTTGCGTTTAATATTATGGGCTCGAACCTCCGTCATAGCCATATCAGGATAAGTTGGGGAGATAAAATCGAAGGGTTATTTTTAAGCCCTGCACAGCATCAAATTCACCACAGTGATAACGTTAAGCATTTTGATAAAAACTTTGGTACGGTATTATCCCTTTGGGATCGCTTGTTCAACTGTTTTATGCATGCGTCTGAGGTTGGTTCGTTGTCTTTTGGCATAGGTAAAGAAGGTGAATTACATAGGTCGCTAATGGGTATTTATTTACAACCTTTTATTAACGTATATAGAAAATTACGTTTTCGTTTTCGTTTTTTTTAGTATATTAATGTTATTCAATTCAAATTATTTGCCCTATATTTTTTAGTTATAGTGGTTAGTGGAAATAACATATACCCAGTCTACTGATTTCCTAAGAGAACAAGACTCTTAGAGCAGTAATCTAAACAAGAATTATTCTCAAATAGATTGACAAATTATAATGTTTTCTTTAATCTTGCCAGCCTATAAATACTGTCGACAGAGACTGGCATAACGTTGTCAGGGTAATATAATGCAAAATATAGCGTCCATCCGAAAAAATTTATTCCTAATTTTTACTAGCTTTTTACTTATTTCATCATCTTTACAAGCTAGTGATGAGGTGAATGTGTATTCCTACCGCCAAGAGTTTTTAGTTAAGCCTTTATTTGACATTTTTACAAAAAGAACGGGGATTAAAGTCAATGTTATTTTTGCTAAAAAAGGCATGGCGGAACGTCTCGCCCGAGAAGGTAAATATAGCCCCGCGGATATATTGTTAACGACGGATATTAGTCGGCTCATTGAATTACATGACCGTGATCTACTTCAAGCTTATAGCTCTAAAACGTTACTTGATGTAATTCCTAGTCAATATCGTGCTACAGACAATACGTGGTATGCACTTACAACACGTGTTCGTAATATTTATTCAGCTAAACGTTTGGGTGCTATCAATATCAATTATGAAGATTTAGCTGACACTAAATATAAAGGAAGAATATGCACTCGAAGCGGTAAACATTCATATAATATTGCACTCGTTGCCTCTATGATTGCTGCTCATGGTAAAACAGAGACCCTCACTTGGTTAGAAAAGTTTAAAGTTAACTTGGCCCGCAAACCTCAGGGTAATGACCGTGGTCAAGTACAAGCAATTCATCAAAACTTATGTGATATAGCGTTAGGTAATAGTTACTATTTTGGCAAAATGTTGGTTGATGAAAAGCAGAAGTTATGGGCTGATTCGGTATACATTAATTTCCCCAATCAAAATAACCGGGGTGCTCATGTGAATATATCAGGAATGGGCATGGCAAAATATGCTCCTAATCATGACAATGCTAAAGCTTTAATGGAATTCTTGGTGTCAAAAGAAGCACAGAAGCTTTATGCTGAAACGAATATGGAATATCCAGTGAGAGCTGATGTAATGCCATCTGATTTAGTTGCCTCATGGGGTAAGTTTAAAGCAGATTCATTGTCGTTAGAATCGATCGCAAAGTATAGAAAAGAAGCGCTTAAACTTATAGATAAAGCTAAATTTGATTTATAAAGGATGATGATTATTTCTTGATAGCCCCATTAAAAAATAATATCTGGCGAAGTGCCTGCTGGCTCATAGTATTTTTACTCATAACACCGGTAGTAGTTATGGTATTAGCCAGCTTTAGTTCGTCAAGTGATTTATTTTCTCATCTTTGGCAAACAGTCTTACCTGACTATATTACTAACACACTAGTACTAGGCGTGTTGGTCGTTTTTTTGTCTTTAATTTTTGGTACTTTGAGTGCGGCTTTCATTGTTCATACCAACGTTTTGGGTAAAAATTTTCTGAGATGGTTACTTTTATTGCCCTTAGCAATGCCCGCCTATTTAGTTGCTTATCTTTATACTGATCTGTTTGATTACGCAGGACCCGTTCAGCGCGCGTTACGTAGTTGGTTTAATTGGCAGTCGCCGAGTGATTATTGGTTTTTTGATATACGTACTTTACCTGGAGCTTCCATTGTAATTTCGTTAGTGTTGTTTCCTTATGTTTATATGTTAACGCGTACTGCACTTGAGCAACAAGATCAAAACTTGTTAAGGGCCGGACGTTTATTAGGGTTGTCAGCAAAACAAAGCTTTTTAAAAGTTGCCTTACCGCTGGCACGGCCAGCAATAGCGATATCAGCGAGTTTAGTCCTTATGGAAACCTTAGCTGACTTTGCCACGGTAAATTATTTTGCGGTAAATACACTGACTACAGCTATATATGATACTTGGCTGGGCTATGGTGACTTAGCAACAGCAAATGCTTTAGCCAGTATATTAATGCTGATAATTCTGTTTGTGGTTGTTGGTGAACAACGTGCAAGAGCCGGTCAAAATCATCAATCAAATAGGCCTAATCAGCATATTGAAATTATTACATTATCATTCTTTCAACAACTACTCATTAGCGGTTTTTGTTGGACATTGGTTTTAGCGGGTTTTCTTTTACCTTTCGCTTTGCTTGTTATTATGGCAGTTGAATACAGCAGTATGGCTCAGCTAGCAAATTTAATTTCACCAAGCCTTAACAGTATTGAAGTGTCATTTTATGCCGCAACTATTGCCACTTTATTTGCACTGTTATGTAGTTTATATCGGCGATTAAGCTTTGATAAATGGCGAATACTTCCTTCAAGTTTATCAGGAATAGGTTATGCAGTACCTGGAACAGTTTTAGCAATGGCATTATTGGCTAGTTTTGGACCCCTTGATCATTTTATTAATGATATAGCAAGGTATCTTCAGCTTAAAGAACCCGGTTTAGTCTTGTCTGGCACTATTTTTGCTGTCGTATTTGCCTTTGTGGTTCGTTTTTCAGCGATTGCTAATGGAACAATATCTAGTGGTATCAAACAGATACCTAATTCTATTGATTTTGCTCCTGCAAGTTTGGGGGTAGGCTTAGGTCAAATGTTAAAAAAGGTACACCTGCCAATACTGAGGCCTTCTATTTTTGTAGCATGGTTACTCGTATTTGTTGAATCAATGAAAGAACTATCCGCCGTATTATTACTAAGGCCCTTTAATTTTGATACATTGAGTATACAAATTTATCAATTAATATCAGACGAAATGCTTGAGCAAGGAGCCTTGAGTGCTATTTTAATTGTTTTATTAGGCCTATTACCTATTATTTGGCTCAACAGAAGTAAGGAGTTATCGTAAATGGTCGAAAATGAATTATTAAGCGTTAAGCAACTTTCGGTTAAATTACAGAATAAAGTCATATTGTTAGACACCCACTTAACACTAAACTTTGGTGATATTCTTGGATTAGTAGGACCAAGTGGTTGTGGAAAAACCACATTGCTTAATACTATCGCGGGCTTTAATTCACCCAGTACGGGTGAGTTAAACATAAAGCGTAATAATTCAAGTAGTACTCATTTAATCGTTGAAGAAGATGTTCTCACTATCACGCCATTTAAGCATGTAGTTCCTGAACATCGTAATATCGGTATGATCTTTCAAGATTATGCATTGTTCCCTCATTTATCAGTTGAAAAAAACATCTGCTTTGGAATTAATAAACTGCCAAAAAGTGAACAGAAATTTCGAATGACTGATTTGCTCAACTTACTTAAGTTAACAGGTTTAGAAGCAAGATTTCCACATCAGTTGTCCGGTGGACAACAACAAAGAGTTGCTATTGCTAGAGCATTAGCACCTCAGCCTACCTTATTATTACTTGATGAGCCTTTTTCAAATATTGATGCACGTTTACGCAATGAATTAATGTTAGAAATGCGCCAAATTTTAAAGCAGTTAAAAATGAGTGCTATATTTGTGACTCATAACAAAGACGAAGTCTTTACTTTTGCTGATAAAATTGCAGTAATGCATCAGGGAAGTATCCTTCAAATAGGTAGACCTGCCGATGTTTGTCACTCACCAAACAGCTGGCAAGTTGCTGATTTTTTGCAATTAGGTAGCTGGATACCTGTAAAGGCGATAAATGGCCAATTTCAATCAGCTGTTGGAGAATTACCATCAACTGAAGATCTTTTTTTAAAAGAAAATATGATTACCTACAAAGGGGGTCCTCAAAAACTACAATTGTTATTGAAGTCACAAGCTATTGTGTATTGTGAAGACGGGTTTGAGAAAAATAATGTCAAAGTTGATAATATCTCTATCACTGAACATGGATTTCACTATTTACTGAGTAGTATTGATAAAGACCTATCTTTATCATTTGAACAGTTGAGCTTTTATAGCAATTGTTTATTCGCGTTGGGCCAAAAAATAGCGATAAAAATCAAGAGCCACAACTATCAAGTTTTTAATAGTTATGATGATATTTTAGGGTAACTATAAACGGGATTTCTATCAAAATAACGTTAAATCTTAAGGTTATGTTGCAACCATGAAGTGTAAAAATTCTTTTAACTCACACTTAAGTTTATTTTAAAGCGATGATAAGAAATAGTGGAAATCGTTAGGATCGCTATTTCAATAAAAATCAGAAGTAAAAATCATCTACTTTTGGTGATTATAAGTCATAAGCTAACCGCCAATTTTTCGGTAACTCTCTCGCATGAGCAAAGGTTGACGGTATTTTTTGCTCGCACCAATAGCCTTATATATCTGTTAATTTATAAAAAGGTTCTCACATTTATTTTTCTAAGGCTACATCATCAAAATTTGGCCGCTTGAAAGTAGGTAGTATTCGATATAAATATATAACAACAAAACACAGCAGTGATGCGGTCATGAATAACCAAAAGCCTCCAAAATGATCTAATACAAAACCACCTAACAATGGAGCTATAGCGAAGCCTAAAGAATAAAATGATGCTGCACCAAAGTATGCGCCGCGTAAATGTGCTGGAGCTAAACGGTCAATATGAACATTCATGGTAGGGAATAATATCGCTTCGGCTAAACTCATCACTAATACTGCGCCAATCCATCCCCAGGTAAAGTCGAGTGGGTTTACTGCAAACCAAAGTTGCGAAGCGGCAAGTAACAGTAAACCAATTTGAATACGACTTTCTAAGGCCATCGAAGCCATCATTTTCAACAAAAAAAACTCAGAGCAAATAATTAACAGTGAATTGGCAACAATCATCGATGAAATAAGCAAAATAAGATCAGGCACTTCAGCGCGAGTTAAATATTGAATCAACGAAGAGTCCATTTGTGCATTAATAAACATACACAAAATATTAGCCACAATGAGGCATTGTAATAACTTGTCTTGCTCTAAGATGCTAACAGTAGTTTATTGATTACTCTACTGTCATTATTATTTGTTTCTTTGGATTTTTAAAGGCAAAGGAAGAACAAAAACTTAATTTGCTCTATACTTGGCTTATTAACTCTTGTTAAATAAGTTAGATATTTGATGAATGTAAAGTATCTCTGGATCATTATATTTTTGCTCGGTAATACCTCATCAAGTATTGCCGAACAGCTTGTTGTCACCGAAATATTGCCACCTTACCAGTTCTACCAAGAAAGTAGTGTGCTAAGCGGCTTTTCAGTTGAAGTTATGGAAGAAATATTCAAAGTTACCGGTGATAATATTGATTTGCAAATACTGCCTTGGGCACGTGCTTACAGAACAGCCTTAAACCAACCTAATACACTTATTTTTTCACTCTCTCGTACCTTATCTCGGGAAAATTTATTCATTTGGGGTGGGAAATTAACGAAAGAAGATGTTTACGCTTGGGGCTTAAAAGAAAACTTCCAAACATCAATGACTGATATTCAACAACTCAAAAAATACAAAATAGCCGTAGCAAATTCATCAAGTACCGCACAATACTTTCAGCGACATGAATACCCCTATCTTCATGTACTTGGTTCACCAGAGCAAAGCTTACAAATGCTATATCTTAATAGGGTTGACATTATTACGGGTACAAAGAACACCTTAAAAGTACGAGCAAGTAAATTAAATTTAGATATCAGTAACCTAAAAGTAATTATGCCTATATCAGTCATTAATCATGATTTATATTTTGCTTTTAGTCTTAACAGTGATGAAAAAATTGTCAGTAAATATATAGATGCTTATCATCAAATTAAAAGCAGTGGCATTTTAGATAAGCTCAAAAGTAAATGGCATGTGCTTTAAATTCAATAAATAACAATCAGAGCACTTTACTTTCTTGACTAAAATCAATATAACAAATACAAATTTAATCCCTTACTCATTAACGACAGATATAATGACTCAAAATCAGTTAGTCGCCCAAAAAACAGTAGTCCCCTTAAAGTCAGTTCCAGCAAATTCTCAAACGATCGGTGTTTTCGACTCTGGTATTGGTGGTTTGTCGATTGCGAAATGTATTCATCAAAACTTACCACATGAAAATATTATTTATGTTGCGGATAGCCAATTTGCTCCTTATGGTGATAAATCGACAGCAAATATTACTGAACGGGTAAATAAAATTGCAGATTGGTTAATTGACCAGCAAGTAAAAGCAATTGTTGTTGCCTGTAATACTGCAACGGTTAGCGCTATTGATCAGCTACGTTTACGCGTTTCAATTCCAATCATAGGGGTTGAGCCCGCAATTAAACCCGCCGCAATTCACAGTAAAACCAAAAGAATAGCTTTATTAGTAACAGAAGCAACCGCTGTAAATACGCGTTTTTTATCATTAGTAAATAAGCATAAGAATGGCGCTGAAATTTATATCCAACCTTGTGCCGGATTAGTAGAACTTATTGAGCAAGGTCTTTATGAGAGTGAACAGTGCCGTAAAAGACTAAATGCCTTTTTAGGACCACTTCTGCAAAGTAATATAGATACCCTCGTATTAGGATGTACTCATTACCCTTTTGTTCGTCAACTTATACAAGATATTGTCGGTGATAAAATTACCATTATGGAAACTGCTCAACCGGTAACTGAGCAGCTTGCCAGCCAACTTGAAATTAAGGGGTTACTGGCAAGTCATGAACAGATTTCCCAGCAACATTTTTTTAGCTCAAAGATATCACCGGAACAAGCACAGTTAATGTCAGTGCTCTTTGGTAAAAATATCCCGCTACAACAACTCCCTGCTCTTTAAATAAGCAATTTACAGTTATTTTTGGCCGTTTAGCCTTCTAGGCGTAAAATAACTAGAAAATAGTTAATCTTGCAGTTAGAATAACTTTAATAAAAAAATATCTTAAACTATTAAATTTTTCCTGAGGTTTTATGTCTACTCAATTTTTCACTTCTGAATCAGTTTCTGAAGGTCATCCAGATAAAATCGCCGATCAAATTTCTGATGCTGTACTTGATGCAATTATCGCTAAAGATAAAAATGCTCGTGTTGCTTGTGAAACGATGGTGAAAACTGGCGTAGCAATTATCTCAGGTGAAGTATCCACCACCGCATGGGTTGATTTAGAAACGATTACTCGTAATGTTATTAGTAATATTGGTTACACTTCATCTGACGTAGGTTTTGATGGTGAAACCTGTGGCATTATGAATTTAATTGGCCAACAGTCCCCTGAAATTGCACAAGGTGTTGACCGAGTAAAACCAGAAGATCAAGGTGCTGGTGACCAAGGACTGATGTTTGGTTATGCAACCAATGAAACTGAAACATTAATGCCTGCACCTATATTTTATTCTCATCGTTTGGTAGAGCGTCAAGCAGAGGTGCGTAAGTCAGGTGTCTTACCTTGGTTACGTCCTGATGCAAAGTCTCAAGTTACTTTTATTTATGAAGATAATAAACCCGTAGCAATTGACGCTGTTGTTTTATCAACTCAACATAACCCAGAGATTTCTCAAGAAGATTTACACGAAGCTGTGATGGAAAACATTATCAAAGCGGTTTTACCCGCTGAGTTATTAACTAAAGACACTAAATATTTTATTAATCCTACAGGTCGTTTTGTTATTGGTGGCCCCGTTGGTGACTGTGGTTTAACCGGTCGTAAAATTATTGTTGATACCTATGGCGGCATGGCTCGTCATGGTGGTGGTGCCTTCTCAGGTAAAGATCCATCAAAAGTTGACCGCAGTGCCGCTTATGCAGGGCGCTATGTTGCAAAAAACATTGTTGCTGCCGGTTTAGCTGACCGTTGTGAAATTCAAATCTCTTATGCCATTGGTATTGCTGAGCCAACATCTATTTCAATTGAAACCTTTGGTACCGGTAAAGTATCAGAAGCAACGTTGATTGAGTTAGTTAGAGAGCATTTTGATTTACGACCTTACGGCATTACTAAGATGCTTGATTTATTACACCCTATGTACCAAATGACAGCCGCTTACGGACATTTTGGTCGTGAACCTGTTGAAGTAACAGTCGGCAATGATACTTTTACCGCCTTTACTTGGGAAAGAACCGATAAAGCCGACACGCTTCGTAAAGCCGCTGGGTTTTAATTTTTAACGTTTTAACATCACCGTTCCTACTAAACATAAAAAGCGACTCAATAAGTCGCTTTTTTATTGCAATAAAACCATTAACATTGCGAATAATACTCTTTAACCTAGCTGACTTGGGAAAGAACCGATAAAGCCGACGTGCTCCGTAAAGCCGCTGGTTTTTAATTTTTAACGTTTTAACGTTTTAACATCACCGTTCCTACTAAACATAAAAAAGCGACTCAATAAGTCGCTTTTTTATTGCAATAAAACCATTAACATTGCGAATAATACTCTTTCACCTAGCTGACTTGGGAAAGAACTGATAAAGCCAACACGCTTCGTAAAGCCACAGGGTTTTAATTTTTAACGTTTCAACAACATCGTTCCACCTGAACATAAAAAAAGCGACTCAATAAGTCGCTTTTTTTATTGGAAAAATATGAGGTTAATTTATGACTATTTAGCCGACTGCGCTTTTTTACTGGCTACTTTTTCTTTACGTCGTTGCTCAATAACATCTTGAACATGTCCACCAATGTGTTTTTCACCACGTTGGCTGGCTAAATTAATTTGGCGTTCGCGCTCAGCAAAGCCACTACGTTGTTCGTCAGTATATTTATCATAACAACGATGACAACTGACGCCTTTTACATAATGCTCACTTTGCTTTTCTTGTTCGGTTATCGGGTAACGACAAGCAAAGCATTGATCGTACTGCCCTTGCTCTAAGCCATGCCCTACTGCAACACGGCCATCAAAAACAAAACATTCACCTTGCCACATTGAATTCTCTTGCTCAACTTCCTCTAAATATTTAAGCACGCCACCTTCAAGATGATAAACATCTTCAAAGCCTTGCTCTTTTAAGTAAGCGGTTGATTTTTCGCAGCGAATACCACCAGTACAATACATCGCTACTTTTTTATGTTTGTTCTTGTCTAAGTGCTGTGCAACATATTCTGGAAATTCACGAAAGGTTTCAGTCTTAGGGTTTATTGCGTTCTTGAAGGTGCCTATTTCAATTTCATAATCGTTACGTGTATCAATCAATAAAACTTCAGGATCGGCAATAAGTGCATTCCACTCTTTAGGTTTTACATAAGTACCAACGGTCAGTAATGGGTCAATTCCTTCAACGCCCATAGTCACAATTTCTTTTTTTAATTTTACTTTACTGCGTTGAAAAGGATTCTCGTCAGCGTATGAATATTTATGAGAAAAATTCATTAAACGCTCATCTGTTTCTAAATGCGCTAAGAGCTTATCAATACTGCTTTGTGTACCAGCGACGGTACCGTTAATACCTTCATTAGCAAGCAATAATGTACCTTTAACATCGTTATTTAACATAACAGACAATAATGGTTTTTTAAGTTGTTCAAAGTTTTCTAAGCGTACAAATTTGTAAAGTGCACAGACGGTGATGTTTTGCATAATAATACCCATTGAGCCAGCCAGAACGTAAATCCGGAGCTGTAGATTAATATAAAGCCAACACATCTTAACATCAGTGTAGGCCAAAAGACGCGCATTCTATCAAAAGCCTCAATTTAGATAAAGCCTCTCCTTCAATAGATTAAATGATAGAATCGCTACTTGCACAGCTCTTTAGTGACACAGCGGATAAAAAAATGACTTTTCACGGCAGTAAAAAGTCATTTGAAAATTGAGGTAACCGTTTAACTCATCATAATGGTTATTAAAGTTAACTCGTTGTTCCTTTCAATTCTTCACGCAGTCGTTGAATGACCATATAGAAATATGGCACTAACAACGTACCTAATATAGTGGCCGCTAACATACCTGAAAGTACAGTAACACCAAGGAATATTCGGCTACTGGCTCCTGCACCAGACGACATAACTAAAGGAATAACACCTAAAATAAAAGAGAGTGCAGTCATCAGTACCGCTCTAAATCTTAACTTTGCAGCGTCAAGTGCCGCTTCCATGATCGTCTTTCCTTGGGCTCTTAGCTCCATCGCAAATTCAACAATGAGAATAGCGGTTTTAGTCGATAAGCCAATCAGTAGTATTAACCCTACCTGCGCATAAATATTGTTTTCCATCCCTAAGATATAAAGTGTCAGCATTGAGCCAAATAAAGCTAAAGGCACAGCGGCGATGACAGAAAAGGGGATAGTCCAGCTTTCATATTGAGCGACTAAAAATAAGTAAACAAACAACAACGCTAAGCCAAATAAAACAGGCGCTAAATTACCCGCTTCAATTTCTTGTTTAGACTGCCCTGCCCACTCAAAAATATAGCCTTGGGGTAAGTTTCCTGCTAATTCTTCCATAATCGCTATCGCCTCACCTGATGAATGACCACTCGATGCTTGGCCAGTGATATTTGCGCTACGGTACAAATTAAAGTGTCCGATACTGGTAGGACCTAAAATAGGCTCAAGCTTAGCAAGTGTCGTTAATGGCACCATTTCACCGTCTTGGTTACGCACAAAATAGTAGCGCAAGTCAGAGGGATCTTTACGGAACTCTTTTTCAGCTTGAACGGTTACTCTGTAGGTTCGCCCAAACTGGCTGAAATCGTTAATGTACATTGACCCTAACTGCGCTTGTAACGTTATAAAAATATCCGATAAAGCAACACCTTGAGCTTTTGCTTTATCTCTATCAACCTCTAAAAAGTATTGTGGAACATTTGCGCGGTAAGTACTAAAAACGCGAGTTAATTCAGGTCGTTGATTTGCCTCATAAATAAGACCATTCATCACTTGCGCTAAATCACTAGGGCTTCGACCTTCACTGTCTTGTAGTTTAAATTCAAAACCCGAACTTGTCCCTAAGCCTGGAATAGGCGGAGGATTAAATATCATTATTTGTGCGTCTGGCATTGTCCACAGTTGCCCCATTAAACGCTGGATAACAGCACGCAGTGCTAATGCTGGCTCCGTTCTTTCTTCCCAATCTTTTAGCATGATAATGCCTAAACCATTGTTCGAACCTGCCCCACCTAATAACGAAACACCTGAGACAGTAATAACGTCAGTAACGGCTGGGTCTGCTTTTATCATTGGCGTTATTTTATCAATAAGTGCCTGTGTTCTGTTACTTGAAGCCGCATCAGGTAATTGGATATCGAGAAAAACATAACCTTGGTCTTCGCTTGGAACAAAACCCGTGGGTACCGATGTGGTTAACCACCCTGTAGCTACAAATAAAACACCGACAATAATACCGACGCGAGCAGCACGTTTTAATAAGAAGTTAACGCCTGTGGTATAGCTTCCTGTCATTTTTTCAATACCCCGTTCAAAAGGCATCAGCCACTTGATCGGTTTCATATTATCTTTACTTAATAAAACAGTACAAAGAGCTGGGCTTAACGTTAAGGCATTAATAGACGAAATGATAACGGCAAATGAGATGGTTACCGAAAATTGTTTGTACAATTCGCCAGTAATACCCGGCATAAAGGCGACAGGAACAAATACCGCTAGCAGTACTAAAGTGGTTGCAATAATTGGCCCTGAAACCTGTTCCATGGCCTTAGTCACCGCTTCTTTTATGTCGAGTTTTTCTTCTTTAAGAATGCGTTCAACGTTTTCAATAACAATAATGGCATCATCGACTACAATCCCTATTGCAAGCACTAAACCAAAGAGTGTAATGGTGTTAATGGAATATCCCATTACTAACATAAAAGCAAAGGTACCAATTAATGAAACCGGTATAGCAATAGTTGGGATCAGTGTCGCTCGCCAGTTTTGCAAAAATAAGAAAACCACGAGAATAACTAAAACTATTGCTTGAAATAAGGTCGTTTTTACTTCATCAATAGAACGTGAAATAAATTCAGTCGTATCGTATGGAATAGCATATTCAAGTCCATCAGGGAAACGTGCTGATAATTTTTCTATCTCTAACTTTACTAACCGAGCGACTTCAGTTGCGTTTGCACCAGGCAATTGATAGATAACTAAAAATGCGGTTTCATTACCATTTAAACGTGCTTGAACACCATAGTTTTGCGAACCAAGTTCTAAACGTGCAATGTCAGATAAACGGACAAAATTACCGTTAGAACGAGCTCTTACGATGGTTTGTCCAAATTCTTCAACCGTTTTTAATCGCCCTTTTGCTTGAATTGAATACTCAAACTGTTGATTTGGCAATGAAGGGCTCGCACCTAACTTCCCTGCCGCTACAATTAAATTTTGCTCTTGAAGTGCTTGTTTTACCTCGGTAACCGTAACCCCTAATGATGCCATACGGTCAGGTCGCAGCCATGCTCGCATGCTGTAAGTCATTTCCCCCATGACACTAGCTTCTGCTACGCCAGGTATACGTCCTAGTGGCTCAGTTAATGAATTGGTCGCATAGTTACTTAAGAAAAGTTGGTCGATACCTGCTTGCTTTGAAAATAAATTAATGGCCATTAACATTGAGCTAGATTTTTTCTTAACCGTTACCCCTTGTCGGGTCACTTCTGATGGCAGTGAGCTTTGGGCTAATGCCACACGATTTTGCACATTAACCTGCGCCATATCGTCATCAATACCCACCTTGAAAAATACAGTAATAGTTGCTGAACCATTATTTGAAGCTGTTGACTCGATATACATCATATCTTCAACACCATTGATTTTTTCTTCAATGGGGCGAATAACTGACTCTTCGACAACCTGAGCGCTAGCACCGGGATAAACTGCTGTTATTTGAACTTGCGGTGGTGTTATTTGTGGGTACATATTAACGGGCAATATCCCCATCGCAATGAGGCCCGCTAAAGTAATAACAATTGAGATAACAAAAGCAAACTTGGGTCGATGAATAAACGTTTTACTGATCATGGGAGTGTCCTACTTAATTAAAAGGTCAGAAATAGTACCGGTAAGCGGGTCAATGCTTTTGATAACTGGCTTGACTTCAACGCCACTTCTTACTTTTTGTAAACCTTCTATGATCACTTGTTCGTTCGCTTTAAGACCTGATTCAACGACCCACATCGCATTCATTCTTCGCCCTAAAGTAACCAAACGTTGCACAACTTTATTATCGTCGCTAACAACAAGGACAAACTTGCCTTGTTGGCTTTCTTGAACGGCAACTTGAGGGACTAGCGCCATTTGCTCTTTTTGCTTGCCTTCGATAATTAAGGTGACAAACAAGCCCGGCACAACAATACCGTCAGGGTTATTAAACTTCGCACGTAATTCAACCGTCCCCATACCCTGGTCTATCTTGGTATCGGCAAAAATAAGCAAACCTTTTTCGCCATAGGTGGTGTTGTTCGGTAAACGTAATGAAATATCAATGGATAAATCTTCAGGCTGATGCGTATTTTTTTGTAAATAAGAAATATAATCGCTTTCTTCTACTTGAAAGCTCACATAAATAGGGTCTGTTGCAGTTAATGTCGCGATGGTATTACTGCTTGGGCTCACAACGGCACCAATACTATAATTAACTTTACCAATACGCCCTGAAAATGGCGCTTTAATCACGGTATAACTTAAACTCAATTGAGCTGTTTCTAGTGTGGACTCAGCCACCTGCACCGCCGCTTTTGCTTGGGAGTTATTAGTGATTAACTTATCAAGATCAGATTGTGAAATATAGCCATCTCCTGCAACTTCACGCCCTCGTTTTAAATCTCGTGCCGCACCTTCTGCACCTGCAACTCTGCTAGCTAAATCTGCTTTTGCAGATTCTAAAGAGGCTTGATAAGCCGCAGGTTCAATATTAAGTAGTACTTGATCTTTTTCAACGATAGAACCTTCATCAAAGTGACGTGCTATTAATTCACCTTCAATGCGAGCACGTAAATCAACTTCTTTTGAGGCAACGGAACGCCCTAAAAATTCACGATAGCTACCAATTTCATTTACTTTAATTTCATAAATAGAAACGGCAGGAGCCGGCGTTTTTTGTTTAACTTGCTCAGCTTGTCCACAACTAACAACAGTCAAAGCAATAACTGACAAAAGACTCACGCGAGATAAAATAGGTTGAAAAGATGGTAGGTGTTTTGTGAACATCTATGTTCTCCGTTTAGGATGTATAAGCAGGAAACGAAAACAGCTAATAAAAATCAAGCTGCTTAAAAAGTTATTATTACATTTGATCATAGTAAATTCAGTCAAAAAAGGTAATCAAAGACTTAAAACAGGCGATGTTTATTTTAAAAAGCCGTTTTTCAGCTATTTTATAAAATGATAATTGAAATAAGTGCAAGTCGCCCTTATATTTCTTGTTAAGATAATAAAAAATAAAATAAAATGAGCAATCCTAGAATTTATCAACAACAATCCTTTTCTATTGGCGACACAGTCACCTTAAGTGAAGATGCCTTTGGCCATACCATAAGAGTTTTACGTTTAAAGAGTGGTGATTCCTTAACCCTTTTCAACGGTGAATTTAATAACGGTTTACTAGGCGATTATCAAGCTGAACTCACTGATGTGAATAAAAAAAATGCACAAGTGGTTATAACGTCGTTCACAGAGAAGCATGTAGAGTCACCGCTAAACATTCATTTAGGCCAAGGTATTTCCCGTGGCGATAGAATGGATTTTACTTTACAAAAATCGGTTGAACTTGGTGTTAATACCATAACCCCACTATTTACTGAACGTTGTGGCGTAAAGCTGACGGGTGAGCGTTTACAGAAAAAAATAGACCAATGGCAAAAAATAGTGATTGGTGCTTGTGAACAAAGTGGTCGTTGTTCGGTCCCTATTGTTATGCCAGCTGTTTATTTAGATGCATGGCTCGCTCAACAAAGTGCGTCATTAAAACTAAACTTACATCCCAAAGCGCAATATTCCATCATGAATTTGCCAGAAAAAAATATAACCGACTCAAAGCAGCGTGTACGGTTACTTATTGGCCCTGAAGGCGGCTTAAGTGATGATGAAATTAAACGCGCTAATGAGGCATCTTTTGTTGATGTTTTATTAGGGCCCAGAATATTAAGAACAGAAACAGCAGCATTAACGGCAATTACCGCATTGCAATGTCGCTTTGGCGATATTAACTAGTAATAATACTTTAATGATTGTGTGCAATTGAAATTAATTTGAGTTGTTTGCAAGATATAGGAAAAATAAATGACAATTAAACTTGGCGTAGTAATGGACCCTATTTCACAGGTCAATGTAAAAAAAGATTCGTCTATGGCGATGATGTTTGAAGCGCAAAAGCGTGGATATGAAATTTATTACATGGAAATGAAAGACTTATACCTTGACCAAGGACAATGCCGTGCGACCGCACAAAAATTGAAAGTTTTTGACGATCCTCAACATTGGTATGAACTCGACGACGTAAACGATATAGCAGTTTCAGAACTTGACGCGGTGCTCATGCGTAAAGATCCTCCTTTTGATACTGAGTTTATCTACGCGACTTATATGCTTGAGCGTGCAGAGGTTGAAGGCACATTAATTGTGAATAAACCTCAAAGCCTTCGTGACTGTAATGAAAAACTTTTTACCGCTTGGTTTGCCGACTTAACACCACGTACCTTAGTGACACGTAATAATGATAAAATTCGTGAATTTCATCAAAAAGAAAAAGACATTATTATCAAACCTCTCGATGGAATGGGTGGCGCCTCAATTTTCCGAATTAAAGAAAATGATGCGAATGTTGGCGTTATTTTAGAAACATTAACCAACCATGGTAATCAATATGCGATGGTGCAAGAGTTCATGCCTGAAATTAAAGATGGCGATAAACGCATCCTTATTGTTAATGGTGAACCTATGCCTTATTGTCTAGCGCGTATCCCTGCACAAGGTGAAACGCGTGGTAACTTAGCTGCCGGTGGTCGTGGTGAAGCAAGACCCCTTAGCGCAACCGATAGGTTAATTGCTGAAACTATTGCCCCTGAATTAAAGAAACGTGGTCTATACTTTGTAGGGTTAGATGTTATTGGTGACAAAGTTACCGAAATTAATGTCACCAGCCCAACCTGTATCCGAGAAATTGAAGCTGCATATCCTATTAATATCAGTGGTAAATTAATGGATGCAATAGAAGAAAATATTCGCCCTAGAGTATAAGCCTTTTAGTTATACTCTTTATCACCAAAATAAAGTTATGAGTCTCTTACTAGCGGTAACCCTTTAAAGTAAAGGGTTACCATACCTCTATAAAAACAATGATGCATAGAGTTTTTTTTAAACTTAAGATGTAAAAAGGTGAAGGTATGGAAAGCTTAGAAAATCAACTTTTAATCGCAATGCCTGCATTAGACGATGCATATTTTAATAAAACCGTGACCTATATTTGTGAACATAATGAAGAAGGTGCCATGGGGCTTATTATTAACTTACCCGTTAACGTTACTTTAAACGAGTTGCTCGTCCAAATAGATGCTAAAAAAGAAGAAGCACCTGAATTAGGCCAACAAGTGTTAACTGGAGGTCCAGTATCTCAAGACCGAGGCTTTGTTTTACATAGTCCACAAAGTTGCTGGAAACAATCGTTATCACTCAGTAAAGAGGTGATGATAACGACCTCTAAAGATATTTTAATGGCGCTAGGTACCGAAGAAGCGCCTGAAAAATATATGGTCACATTAGGTTATGCTGGTTGGGGCCCCGGACAACTAGAAGAAGAACTAAAAAATAACGCTTGGCTTTTAACTCCCGCAGATGGTGATATTGTTTTTAATACTCCCATTGAACAACGCTGGAAAAAAGCCACTGAAAAGCTAGGTATTGATATGGCCCATTTATCATCCGATATTGGTCATGCATAAAACTATTAAGGAAGAATAAGTGTCAAAAAATGTTGGCCAACGTACCGTTTTAGGTTTTGATTTTGGTAAAAAATATATTGGCGTTGCTGTTGGTCAAGAGCTTACGGGAAGCGCTTCACCTTTGGGCTCTGTCAAAGCCAAAGACGGTATCCCTAACGAAATGGAATTAACGAAATTCATTAAGGAATGGCAACCTGACTATTTAGTCGTTGGTTTACCATTAAATATGGATGGTAGTGAACAACAGTTAACCCTTGATGCGAAAAAATTTGGCAATCGCTTGTCGAGTAAGTTTGCATTAAACGTAGAGTTTCAAGACGAACGTTTAACCACAGCCGATGCAAAAGAAAGATTATTTGCAGCTGGCGGTTATCGTAATTTAAAAAAAGATAATATCGATGCTGAGTCAGCAAGATTAATTATTGAAAGTTATTTTGAAACGCTTTATCAGTAGATAATTAATGGTAGGTTATTACATTTGTTGTGACTTTTTTGTAACAACCTACCATGTTTATCATTAACTAAATATCTTTAGGGTCTAAACCATCTAGCGTCACACCACTTAATGCACCTGTTCCACCTTGCTCATTACTGCGTAATTTTATCATCAAGCGTAAATCATTTGGTGAATCAGCATGGTGTAAAGCGTCAGCATAATTGATCAAACCTTTATTATATAATTCAAACAAAGCACCATCAAACGTTTGCATACCGAGTTCTTTCGATTTTTCCATCACTTCTTTAATACTACCAATATCACCTTTTTTAATGAGCTCAGCGATATAAGGTGAATTAAGTAGAATTTCAATGGCGGCAACACGTCCCTGACCATCACGCGTAGGAATTAATTGCTGGGCAATAATACCACGTAAATTTAAGGCTAAATCAAATAACAATTTGCCATGTTGGTCTGCCGGCACTAAATGCATAATACGGTCTATCGCTTGGTTAGCATTATTTGCGTGCAATGTTGCAATACATAGATGTCCTGTCTCAGCAAAGCTTAAGGCATGTTCCATGGTTTCTTGGTTACGAATTTCACCAATTAAAATTACATCGGGGGCTTGGCGTAGTGAGCTTTTTAATGCGGCATCGAAGCTTTCAGTGTCTAAACCAACCTCGCGTTGAGTAACCATACAACGAGCATGTTCATGAACAAATTCTACTGGGTCTTCAATAGTAAGAATATGCCCACGTGAATTTTTATTACGATAGCCGATCAATGAAGCCATTGATGTTGATTTACCCGTACCTGTACCACCAACAAAAAGGACTAAACCGCGCTTCGACATCACGACATCTTTTAAAATCGATGGTAAACCTAATTCATCAGCATCGGGGATTTCTGTCACAATACGGCGAACAACCATACCTGCCATGTCGCGCTGCCAAAAGGCTGAAATACGAAAACGGCCAATATCATCGATAGAAATAGCAAAATTACATTCTTTTTCTTCGTTAAATTGTTTTTTCTGTTTATCGTTCATTGCATTATGAACAAGCGCTAACGATTCATCGCTTGTTAAAAGATGGTCATCGATTGCTTGCAACTCGCCATTTATTTTTGCGCTTACGGCAAGTTTGGCGGTAACAAACATATCAGAAGCATCTTCTTTTACCATTTTTTGTAATAAATCATGAAAATTCATTTTTGTATCTCTTATCATTTTTACCGTAACTTGGGGAATACAATTGAAGCTTCTACTCTTTAAATAACATTCGACAAAAGCTTCATTAACAATTAAAAACCTCTAAATTGATTTTTATCAACCGCTTTTTCCATCGCATCTTGTTTAGTTATCAGGCCTCTATTCACTAGACCTTGTAGACACTGATCCATAGTTTGCATACCATGAGACATACCTGTTTGAATCGCACTGTACATTTGCGCTATTTTGTCTTCGCGAATTAAGTTTCTTATTGCAGGAACGCCCAGCATGATCTCATGAGCGGCAACACGACCACCCCCCACTTTTTTAATTAAGGTTTGTGAAATAACTGCGCGAAGTGATTCAGACAACATTGAACGCACCATAGATTTCTCTTCACCGGGGAAAACATCAATGATACGATCGATGGTTTTTGGTGCTGAGGTTGTATGTAAGGTACCGAAGACTAAATGACCAGTTTCTGCTGCCGTCATTGCTAAGCGAATCGTCTCTAAATCACGCATTTCACCCACAAGTATAACATCGGGATCTTCACGCAATGCACTACGAAGCGCGGCTTCAAAACTAAGCGTATCGCGATGTACTTCACGTTGGTTAATTAAACATTTTTTGTTTTCATGAACAAATTCGATAGGGTCTTCAATGGTAAGAATGTGATCATGTTTGTTATTATTAATATAATCAACCATAGCCGCTAAGGTGGTTGATTTACCCGAACCTGTTGGGCCCGTCACTAAAACTAAGCCACGCGGTATATCTGAAATTTCACGGAATATATCTGGGCATCCTAGATCATCAAGCGATAATATTTTACTCGGAATAGTACGAAATACGGCGGCAGGCCCCCTATTTTGATTAAAAGCATTAACACGAAAACGTGCTAAATTAGGCACTTCAAAAGAAAAATCGACTTCTAACTTTTCTTCATACTCTTTGCGTTGGCGATCATTCATAATATCATAGACAAGTGCATTAACATCTTTCTCGTCGAATGCTGGGATATTGAGTTTACGTACGTCACCATCAACACGAATTGAAGGCGGAGTGCCTGCAGATAAATGTAGATCAGATGCATTATTTTCCACACTAAAGGCAAGTAATTCGGTAATATCCATAAAAGACCTCTTAATAATTATTTTTTATAATATAAAGTAAGTTGAAACTAAATTGACACAAAACAATATGACACCCATTAAAGATAATCTTGCTAAGATAAATCTGCAAATTTTTAATGCTTGCCAGCAGGCAGAGCGTGCAACTTCACAGGTTACCTTACTCGCAGTAAGTAAAACTAAAACCAGTGCCATGATTGAACAAGCTTATTTGGCTGGACAAAGAGAATTTGGCGAAAGCTATATTCAAGAAGCGGTTGAAAAAATAGCAGAGCTACAAAGTTTGTCCGGTATTACTTGGCATTTTATCGGCCCTATACAATCAAACAAAACGCGATTAATTGCCGAAAATTTTGATTGGGTACACAGTATTGACCGCATTAAAATAGCAAAACGCCTTAATGATCATAGGTCTAGCCAAGATACTCCCCTCAACGTTTGTTTACAAGTCAATATTAGCGGCGAAGAAAGCAAGTCAGGTGTCGCTATTGAAGATCTTAAAGCACTTGTTGAATTTATTGATCACTGTGAACATTTAACGTTACGCGGCTTAATGGCCATCCCTGAAAAAAATGCCTCAGAACAAAGTTTTGAAAAGATGCAGCAACTTTTTATTCAATTTAAAGAAGCGCATTCCAGTATTGATACTTTGTCGATGGGCATGTCAGGCGACTTAACCGCGGCAATTGCTAAAGGTGCTACGATGGTAAGAGTGGGGTCTGCTATTTTTGGCGCAAGAAAAGATAAATAATTATCTTGGGATACAATCTATTTCACTTTAGTTCAGTATAATTAGTTACAATAGTAAAAACGTTTTAACACTTTTCTTCATCACATATTGACCACAGGTATTCCATGACAAAAATTGCTTTTATTGGCGCTGGTAACATGAATGGCGCAATTATTTCTGGCTTAGTAAAAACAGGCTTTGCCGCACAAGATATCATCGTATCAAATCCTTCACCTGAAAAACGACTGGCTTTACAAGAGCAACTTGGTATTAAAGAAACAGCAGACAATATCGTTGCGGCTAATTTTGCAGATTTTATTGTACTTGGTGTTAAACCTCACTTTATTGCTGATGTTTGTCAAAAAATCAGCCAAGAAATTGATATTAGCAACAAGTGCTTTATTTCCGTTGCTGCTGGTTGCACCGTTGATCAAATGCAAAAAGCCTTAGCTAAACCTTGTGGCATTATTCGTACTATGCCCAATACCCCCTCGCAGATTGGTTTAGGTGTTACTGGTTTATATGCCGACGAAAATGTTACTGCCCCACAAAAGAAAATTGCCGAAGAGCTAATGAGTTCGGTGGGTATTATAAAGTGGTTAGCCACTGAGGATGAAATTGATCACATTATTGCTGTTTCTGGTTCAGCCCCTGCCTATTTCTTTTTGTTTATGGAAGCAATGGAAAAACAAGCATTAGCTTTAGGATTTACGGCAAAAGAAAGCCGCGAGTTAGTACAGCAAACCGCTTTAGGTGCTGCACAAATGGTTGTTAACACCGACTTACCCATTAGCGAATTACGCGCTAAGGTTACCTCAAAAGGTGGTACAACCAACGCCGCTATCAATTCTTTTATTGATGATGGCTTGGAAAAAATAGTAACAAATGCGATGAATAGTGCATTGCACCGCGCTAAAGAAATGGCGCAAAATAACGTTTAACCCATTTTGAGTTTTATCAATTATTAAGTTTTGGAGAAGTAGATGGAAGCCATTAATTATTTGCTGAGTTTTGCCTTTGACGCATTATTAATGTTGTTAGTATTACGTGTGTGGTTACAATTGGTGCGCGCCGATTTTTACAACCCGTTCAGCCAGTTTATTGTAAAAGTGACTAATCCAGTCGTTATTCCTCTTCGTCGTGTTATTCCCGGTTTTGGTGGCATTGATGTTCCAACAGTGCTACTAGCGTTTATCGTAGCATCTTTGAAGTTTATTCTTATTCCATTAATTAATGGCGCTGATATTAATATTATTTCAGCACTTTACTTAGGCCTTATCTACTTAATTAAACAAACAGGTATATTATTGTTTATGCTGATGCTAGTAATGGCTTTAATGAGTTGGGTCGTTCAAGGTTACAACCCTACTCAAGCAATATTTCAGCAATTAACAGAACCGTTTCTAAAACCAATAAAGCGTATCGTACCGAGTATTGGTGGTTTAGATTTGTCTGTACTTATTGCTTTTTTATTACTCAACGTGATTAATATTTTCTTATCAGGCTCAGTACCTGGTTGGGCAGTGCTATAATAGATAATAAGTAAGTAGACAGGTTTTATCATCACTTTCTATAAAGCCTGTCTTATTAGCTGTATCTATCATTAAAATAAAAAAGGCACTCATTATGAAAAATATCTTACAAACCTGTTTATTTATTATTTTAGTTTCATTAACCCTGATCAGTAACGTTTTTGCTGAGAACGTAAAGAAAATGGGGTCGATGCAAGTTCACTATATGGCGATAAATGCCACGTTTTTAACACCTAAGATAGCAAAAGCTTATAACATTGAACGTAGTCGTTTTAACGGTTTAATTAATATCTCCGTGTTAGACGACTCTGAAGAGTCTAGACCTGCAAAAGCAGTTTCAATTCAAGGCAAAGCAAGAAATGATATTGGCCAAATTAAAACCCTTGAGTTTGACGAAGTAAAAGAAGGTGATGCTATTTATTATTTAGCACAAGTTAATTACACTAACGAAGAAACCTTCTATTTTGATATTACGATTAGTGACGGCAAAGAAACTCATCAGCTTAAGTTTAAACAGAAATTTTATGTTGATTAACCCCAATCACCATACAAGTTATTAATTGATAAAATCAGGCTTTTGACCTGATTTTATTTTTTCATCTCTAAACCTTCAAGGTAAAAAATGTCGACCATAGTATTAGCCACAGGCAACCCAGGTAAAGTAAAAGAACTTAGCCACTTATTAGCCGTGCATAACATTGAAATAAAACCGCAAAGTGAATTTAATGTCAGTGAAGTTGCAGAAACAGGAACAACTTTTGTTGAAAATGCCATTATTAAAGCTCGTCATGCCGCAAAAATTACCGGTCTACCGGCAATTGCTGATGACTCAGGATTAGAAGTTGATGCATTAAATGGCGCGCCCGGTGTTTATTCAGCGCGTTATGCTGGAGAAAATGCTAATGATAGCGATAATACCAACAAACTATTAAAAGCATTAGAAAGCACACCTGATGAAGCACGTACTGCGCGTTTTCATTGTGTGTTGGTTTATATGAGCCATGAAAATGATCCTACTCCCATTATCTGTCATGGTGTGTGGGAAGGCAGTATTACCCGTGAAAAATTAGGTGAGCAAGGTTTTGGTTACGATCCTATTTTTTGGCAGGAAGCCCAGCAAAAAACATCAGCACAATTGCCCCGAGATCTAAAAAACAGCTTAAGCCATCGCGGCCAAGCCTTAGCTAAACTTGTTCAACATTTTGGTGTTAAATAATGTTACAAGCGCCACCCCTATCTTTATATATTCATATACCTTGGTGTGTGGAAAAATGTCCCTATTGTGACTTTAACTCGCATGCATTGAAATCAGCGGTTCCAGAAGAAGAATATGTAAAGCACTTAATTGAAGATTTAGATGCAGACATTACCAAGTTTTCGTTGAGTGATCGCCCACTGCACACCATTTTTATCGGTGGTGGTACACCCAGTTTATTTTCAGCACAAGCAATTGAGCGTTTATTGACCCAAGTACTTGAACGTTTCGAATATAAAGACGATATTGAAATAACATTAGAAGCTAACCCTGGCACGGTTGAAGCTGAAAAATTTATAGGCTTTTTTAATGGTGGTGTCTCAAGGCTTTCAATAGGTGTGCAAAGTTTTGAATCTGACAAACTCATCAAACTCGGCCGCATTCATGATAGTAATCAAGCTAAAAAAGCAGCAGAGCTTGCCTATTCATCTGGTATAAAAACCTTTAATCTTGATTTGATGCATGGCTTACCCCAACAAAATATCGCTAATGCCCTTGATGATTTAACCACGGCTATTTCACTTAACCCAACACATTTGTCTTGGTACCAGTTAACCATAGAACCTAATACCGCTTTTCATTCTAGGCCGCCAAAATTACCAGAAGATGAAGTGCTATGGGATATTCAAGACCAAGGCATCGCATTATTAGCAGCGGCAGGTTATCAGCAATACGAAATATCGGCCTACAGTAAACCTGGTTTTGAATGTCAGCATAATATCAATTATTGGCAATTTGGTGACTACCTTGGCATTGGTTGTGGCTCTCATGGCAAGATAACCGACCCAGTTACGAATAAAATTTTTCGTACTATAAAAGTAAAACACCCTAAAGGCTACTTAGACGAAAGCCGCCCACATCTCGACCATTTAGTTGAAGTCAGTGCACAAGAGTTACCGTTTGAATATATGATGAATAGACTGCGCTTACATGAAAGTTTTTGCTTAACTCAATACCAACAAAGAACAGGCTTATCAATTGATACTGTCTTGCCAACATTGCAAATCGCTAAACAAAAGCAATTAATGCTAGAGAATACCAATGGCACATGGCAAGTCAGTAAATTAGGTCACCGTTATTTAAATGACTTACTTGAGATGTTTTTATAGTGACCGTTAGTGAAGAGCAACAAGCACTCGACCAAACGTTTATGCAACGCGCTTTTGAGCTTGCTGAACAAGCTGAGGCTATTGACGAAATTCCCGTAGGCGCAGTTGTTGTCGCTCATAATAAAATAATCAGTGAGGGTTATAATCAGTCTATTACGCTAAACGACCCTTCGGCGCATGCTGAAATGGTCGCTATTCGCCATGCAGGTTCAGTTTTACAAAACTACCGCCTGCTTGACTGTACCCTTTATGTAACGTTAGAGCCTTGCCCTATGTGTGCTGGTTTATTGGTACATAGCCGCATTAAACGCGTTGTTTACGCCACGACAGATCTAAAAACGGGTGCAGCAGGCAGCGCATTTAATTTACTTTGTGATGAGAAGCATAACCACCAAATTCAATTGTCTTCTGGTGTTATGGCTGAAGAATGTAGTCAGCTACTTTCTACTTTTTTTAAACGCCGCAGGACAGAGAAAAAAGTACTCAAACAAAAGATGAAATTAGCGCAAAAATAAGCGCTATACTCAATATTATTGTTAACCTCTGTGAGCGTTTAATTGAAATTATATTGTTGCACTTTATTACTATTATTTTGCTTTACTCATTCTGTATTCGCTGATGATGGAGTAAAAATATACCAGTACAAATCATTAAAAGGGATCAGTTCTTTTTCTGATATTCCCCCCAACACGTCTACTTACCAAGAAATTCGCATAGGTTGCTTTGCCTGTAAACTAAATTCAATGGTTAATTGGCATAACACACAATTATTCACCGCTCACTTTACATCAACGATTAATCAACAAGCACAACGTTATAACATAGATCCCGCTCTTATTCGCGCTGTTATTCATGCCGAGTCACACTTTGACCCTCGAGCATTATCTAAAACAGGTGCACAAGGGTTAATGCAATTAATGCCCGCAACAGCAAAAGAATTAGGGATAAAAAATTCATTCAATGCCCAACAAAATATTCGCGCAGGAAGTAAACATTTAGCACGATTGATCAGAAAGTATGGTGGAAATATCACGTTAGTTTCAGCTGCCTACAACGCTGGCGAAGGTGCGGTTAAGAAGTATAAAGGTGTACCGCCTTATCCCGAAACTCAAAAGTATGTTGAACGCGTAAAAATTTTACATCAGCGTTATTTATCTAACATTTAACGCGCGTCGCTACATTGGCCTTTTTTGTACCAACGAATAAGTTCTTTTTGGTCGCTAGGAGCATCTTCGCCTTGTGCTATTTTGTTTAACGCTTGTTTTGCTAATAATTGTTCAGCTTTATCTTCAATTTTACTCAGTGCATTATAAAAAGCAGTGGTTTCATCATCAGTTAATACACTTTCAAGCTCTTTTGAACGTATCTCCATAGCTGAAGTTAATGCTTGATATAATGCTTTTCCTTGCTCATTTAGGGCTAATATCTTAATGTTTTTGCTTTTTTTATCGCGGCGGATATCGATTAAATTTTTATTATCTAATGCTTTTACCGCTCGGCTAACATTATAAGAATCGATACGCGATTGGTAGGCAATATCTGCAGACTTAATCGGCATATACGAGCCAATATTTAATAAGACTCGCATTTCTCGTGGTTCTAAATCGCAGAGTTCACGAATTTTCCAATCTCGATTTAAGGCAAGTAAATTACTGACTACGGCGACTCTAAACGGTAAATGTGACGTTAAATCTAATGGTTCAGCTATTTCTTGCGTTAACGTAAACGCTTTATTTCTGGCCGATTTAGTGATGATAATACCTAGTGAATAGAGCCTATTTTTGCTATTTTATCATTAATTTTAAATAAATAACACGTCACAAAATTGAGTATAAAAAGTTATTCTAAAAAAAAAGTCTTAATTAATTTTACTAAATCAGGTGTCTGTTAGCATCATCTTTACAATTTTGTGATATAGGTTAAAATCTAAAAAGGCTTAATTATAAGTGTTTTACTTATTTTTAAATATTAACAAAGAGAATAATAAAAATGCGTAATAAAGGTCTCTTAAAGCTAGTCACTGCAATGGCTACATTACCCATCATACTCTTGGCACAAACGGTAAACGCTTCGGAATGTGCATCGGTTACTTTCGATACAGGTAAAGTTAATGGTAATAAAGTTATTTTAGAATTGTTGGGGAGTAACGGTGTAGCAATCCCACAACCTAAAAAATATCAAAAAATATTAAAAGGTGAGCACAAATACCTTCTCGCACCTGGCATGCATACTTTAATATTAAACCAATGGGATAAAAGTGAGTTTAGCACTTACCAGAAAAACCTTCGCAGAGGACGAAGTGTAACAAACCCGCCAACCCCCATACAAAAAACAGTAAATATTGAGGTTAAAAAAAATCAGCATTATCAGTTAGTGCCTATGGAAACTATTGCAGGTTCTATTGTTGAAGTAAAAAATCAAGAAAGTAAGTCTTGCTCTGGCAAGTACATTGCGGATGCTAAAATTGATGTGCCAAAGCTTTCAGCAGATGAACTTCCCCCGGCAATCGAAAAATTACTTGGCTTAGTGATGAAAAATATTTCTTCACACCACAAAAAAACAGCTGACAAACGTGATGATACGAATGTTGTCTCACGTAAATTAAATGGCTATTTTGGTACGGCATTAGCCCAAGAGTTTGTCGAAGGTAAGCTTCAAGTAAACAGAATAATTCCAAATACTTTAGCTGCTGAATTAGGCTTGGTAAAAGGTGACTTAATTACAAAGATTGGCGGAAGCGAACCTAGTACGTCGAATAATACGCCTTCTCAAGCGATAAACGCTTATTTAATAAGTAGAGCGTTCGGTGAAAAAATAGTTATTGAAGTCATTAGAAATGGAAAGTCTGTAACGTTATCCGGTGATTATATTCCTGTTGTTGTGCCAGAAGCCTATTACACAGTTGAGAAAACAACTAAAAGTGGTATTACCAATCAAAGTAACTTATCTGCTTCCTTAACGTTTCAATTTGACCAGCTCTTACTGGCGATAAACAGCCACTATAAAAAAATGGGAGAAGATAATAAAATTATCGTTATAGAACGCCCATCATTTCATTTAGAAGTTAACTTAGCTTCAGTTGGACAAGCACAAAAAACAATGTTCGCTGAAAGTTTAAAAAAAGATGATGATTATGATGAAACGAGAAATAAAAGAAAAAGAAGTAGTGGTTACATTAATCCTAACATGAAATCACCTCGTGGCTAATATTTAAGGGGAGTAACATAAATAATTCAGTCAGAAGTTAGAGTAATAAATCCTCCTGCTTTCTGACTTCTTATTATCTCATGATTTAACACGTTATCATTTTTTGTGTTAAAGATAGCATTGTTATTGGAGGGTTCTACAAAAAAGTAGCAATTTCATCGAGTGGTTTTTTAATTTGAGCATGATGAGGTACTGTTGCATCTTCGTTTGGATAGCCGGTAATAAGTAACATGTAAGCCCGATCATTCTCTGGCCTTCCACAGACTTTACTTAAAAAAGACATCGGCTTTGGAGTATGCGTTAGTGTTACAAGCCCAGAGGTATGTAGCGCATTAATTAAAAAACCTGTCGCTATACCCACTGATTCATGCACATAATAATTAGTATTTTTATCTTCTGTACTAATTCCCCCTTTCTTTTGGCTAAAAATAGCAATCAGCCATGGGGCATGCTCTAAATATGGCTTATTAGCGTCAGTGCCTAATGCTTTTAAAGCGCCTAACCACTCTTCACCTGCTCGACCTTCATAAAAGCCTCGCTCATGAAATTCAGCTTGCTCTCTAATTTGCTTTTTTATATCGCGGCTATGTACGGCGACAAAGTGCCAAGGTTGGTGATTAGCGCCGCTTGGCGCAGTTGCAGCAGCTTTAATACAATTTTCTATAATCTCTTTAGGCACAGGGCGATCGCTAAAGCTACGAATACTGTGTCGGCGCTTTATATCTAAATAGAAGTTTTTCGAGCGTAATAGCATTTCGTCTTGTGGGTACTCAATGTAATCGCTCAAAGGGCTTGAGTCATGATCTTGCATCGCATTTTATCCTGTATATTTACTACTCATAAAGAGCAGGATATAACACTGTAAAGATATTGCAAGTGCAATATCTTTACAGTGTTATATAAAATATAAACATTAACTTCATACACTTTACTGATATTACTTTTACTTGCGATCAAAAAAAACGCCGAAGCGTCTTTTTTAAACAAGGTAGGCCTATGGCTAATTAGCCGATAAACGCACGCGCATTACGGAACATGCGTACCCAAGGAGAATCTTCTTGCCATTCGTCTGGATGCCATGAGTTAGCGACGGTTCTAAATACACGTTCAGGATGCGGCATCATAATAGTAACACGACCATCCGTTGTTGTTAGCGCCGTAATACCGTCAGGCGAGCCATTAGGGTTAGCTGGATACGTTTCAGTGATTTGACCATAATTATCAACATAACGCATTGAAACAGTACCTGAATCATTAACAGCACCGATAGCATCTTCTGAACTAAATTCTGCATGACCTTCACCATGAGAAACAGCAATAGGCATACGAGAACCTGCCATACCTTTAAATAATACTGACGGACTTTCTTGTATTTCAACTAATGAGAAACGTGCTTCAAAACGTTCAGATTTATTTTGTACAAAATGTGGCCACGCTTGAGCGCCAGGAATAATTTCTTTCAGATTAGATAACATCTGACAACCATTACAAACACCTAAAGTGAAGGTGTCTTGGCGTTCAAAGAAAGCTTTGAACATGGCTTTAGCATCTTTGTTAAATAATATGGATTTTGCCCAACCTTCGCCAGCACCTAAGACGTCTCCGTAAGAGAAACCACCACAAGCGACTAAACCGTTAAAATCAGCTAAATTAGCTCGGCCAGATAAAATATCAGACATATGTACGTCAACAGCAATAAAGCCAGCTCGGTCAAAAGCGGCCGCCATTTCAACATGAGAGTTTACGCCCTGCTCACGCAATATTGCAATTTTTGGATTCGAACCTTTAAGTGCATCTTGTGCGATTAACTGAGCGACAATATCTTCATTGATATCAAAAGTAAGCTCAGCATGTAATCCTGGGTCTTCAGTATCATATTTAACGTCATGTTCTTGTTGAGCACATTCTGGGTTATCACGCAGTGACTGCATTCTATAGGTCGTTTGTGCCCATACAGTACGATAATAAGTACGTGAATTTTCAAGTACTACCTTACCATCACGGCTAAATCGGAGTGTATCTTCGTTATTAATACGACCAATATCAGTACAACAATCTGCAATACCATGTTCAGCTAAAATTGCGTCTATTGCAGCAACATCACTTTCACGAATTTGAATAACAGCGCCAAGCTCTTCGTTAAATAATACGTCAATGTCATTACCTGAGACTGAGTTTAATGCTGTTAAATCAATATCTACACCGGTATGACCAGCAAAAGCCATTTCAACGACAGTGGTGAATAATCCGCCATCAGAGATATCATGATAAGCAATAAGCTTTTCATCACGAACTAATGTTTGCATGGCGTTGAAGAAACCTTTTAATGTTTCCGGGCTATCTACATCGGGTGTTTCTTTACCTAAGTGCTTATAAACCTGTGCTAAACATGAGCCACCTAAGCGCTTTTTACCTTTTGATAAATCAATAGCAACAAGTCGAGTGTCGCCTTGGTCTATTCTTAATTCAGCCGTAACCGTTTTACGAATATCTTCAACAACACCAAAAGCGGTGATAATTAATGACATAGGAGATGTGACTGATTTTTCTTCGCCCTTATCTTCCCACTTAGTTTTCATCGACATTGAATCTTTACCCACTGGGATAGTTAACCCCAATGCTGGACAAAGCTCTTCGCCAATAGCTTTAACGGCTTCATATAAACCTGCATCTTCACCCGGGTGTCCTGCTGGCGACATCCAATTCGCAGACAATTTGATCCGGTTTAAATCGCCAATATCTGTACCGGCAATATTAGTTAGTGACTCAGCGACCGCTAAACGAGCAGAAGCGCCAAAGTTTAATAAAGCCACGGGAGTGCGCTCACCCAAAGACATGGCTTCGCCGTGATAAGAGTCAAGCGCAGAGGCGGTAACACCACAATCGGCAACAGGCACTTGCCAAGGACCAACCATTTGGTCGCGATTAACCATACCCGTTACCGAGCGATCGCCAATGGTAATAAGAAAGGTTTTTTCTGCAACTGTCGGCAACGACAAAATACGGTCAGCAGCATCAGCTAAGGTGATATCCGTTAAAGAAAATTCATCTCCACCGGCTTTTGCCGTTAATACATCTTTAAATATTTTAGGTGTTTTACCTAATAAAACATCAAGTGGTAAATCAATAGGTGTAGCTAATTTATCATTACCAGTAAAATGAGCATCAGTCACAGTTAAATGTGCTTCTTCTGTCGCACGACCAACAACAGAAAATGGTGCGCGTTCACGGTGACATATTTGTTCAAAGGTCGCTAAATTTTTGTCTGATACGGCAATAACATAACGTTCTTGAGATTCGTTACACCAAATTTCATGAGGTGCCATACTGCGTTCATCATTTGGAACATTGCGAAGTTCAAAAACACCACCACGGCCGCCATCAGCAACTAACTCAGGGAAAGCATTTGATAAACCGCCAGCACCGACATCATGAATGAAAGCGATTGGATTCTCTTCTCCCAACTGCCAACACTTATCGATAACTTCTTGACAACGACGTTCCATTTCAGGGTTTTCACGTTGCACAGAAGCAAAATCTAAATTCTCGGCTGATTGACCAGAGGCCATTGATGATGCTGCACCACCACCTAGACCAATATTCATGGCGGGACCGCCAAGTGCGATTAAATGAGCGCCAACGATAATTTCACGCTTTTGTACATGTTCATCACGAATATTACCTAAGCCACCAGCAAGCATAATTGGCTTGTGGTAACCACGTACTTCAACACCGTTAAACGAGTTAACTTCTTCTTCGTAAGTACGGAAATAACCTAGAATTGCTGGACGACCAAATTCATTGTTAAAAGCCGCGCCACCTAAAGGACCTTCCATCATAATATCAAGCGCTGAAACAATACGACCTGGCTTGCCAAAATTAGTTTCCCATGGCTGTTCGAAATTAGGAATGCGTAAGTTGGATACTGAAAAACCGACTAAACCTGCTTTGGGTTTAGAGCCAATACCTGTTGCACCCTCGTCACGAATTTCACCACCTGAGCCTGTTGCTGCGCCAGGGTATGGAGAAATAGCGGTGGGATGATTGTGTGTTTCAACCTTCATTAAGATTTGTATGTCTTCATGGTGGTAACCGTAAACATTCGTTTGAGGATTAGGGAAAAAACGTCCGCCCTTATTACCGACCATAACTGCTGCATTATCTTTGTAAGCACTTAAAACAAAGTCAGGATTAATTTCATGGGTATTACGGATCATTTTAAATAATGATTTTGGCTGTTTTACACCATCTATGGTCCAGTCAGCATTAAATATTTTATGGCGACAATGCTCTGAGTTTGCTTGCGCGAACATGTAAAGTTCGATGTCGTGTGGGTTACGACCTAATTTGGTAAAATTTTCAAATAAGTAATTTACTTCATCTTCCGCTAAAGCTAAACCTAATTCTATATTCGCCTTAACTAAGGCATTTTTTCCACCCTTTTCAATATCAATGGCGGTTAACTCACCTGGCTCTGCGGTCGCAAAAAGTGACGTTGCTTGTGCCATTTTGGTAAATATAACTTCCATCATGCGATCTGAAATCAAATGATCAAACTGAGCTTGCTGTTGCTCATTCAAAGATTCACCAGAAATGTAATAAGCGATACCACGTTCTAAACGGTTAACTTTAGTTAACCCACAGTTATGAGCGATGTCAGTTGATTTTGAAGACCAAGGCGAAATAGTGCCAGGGCGCGGAGTCACTAATAAGAATTGACCTACCGGTTCGTGTTCTTCAATGTTTGGTCCATACTTAAGAAGTTGCTGTAAAACTTGAAACTCTTCGTCGTTAAGATCAGCTGAAATATGCACAAAGTGCGTAAATTCAGCATAAATATCTGTTATAGGAAGTTTTAATTCAGCACATTGAGCTAATAATTTTTTAACTCTAAAGTCTGAAAGTGCCGGAGCGCCGCGAAGGGTTTTCATCAACATCGTCATAAACGTAATCACCAGTTTAGTTTTATTTTAGTTGCGTTTTCGCAGTTAAAATAATGGAAGAAAAATCGCGCATATTATAATAGATATAAAGGGTTTTGATAAGCCTTAAAAGATTAACTTAAAAAGTTAATCTTCATTATTGATAAAAAGTGCTTTGAATAAAGAAGGAATCACGCCACAATAACCCTATATGATTAACTTAAATTTTAAAATAGTTAAAAAAATCAGCACGTTTGTAAGTATATTATTCTTGACTGCTTTTTTACTATTAGGCTGCCAGCCCACAGAAAAAAATGCCAGTTTGCAGCGCATCATTGAGCGTGGCTATATTAACGTCGGTACTATTTACGGCTTAACCAGTTATTACTTGGAAGCTGAAGACGCTGCTGGTTTTGAGTATGAATTAGTTAAAAATTATGCTGACTCATTAGGTGTTGACTTAAAAGTAGTCCCTAGTTACAGCCTTGAAGAGCTTTTTGACAAATTAGACAGTGGCCAAGTGGATATTCTAGCCGCGGGTTTAGCCGTTACCGAAAAAAGGCGTCAACAATATGATTTTTCACCAAGCTACGACAATATCAGCCAGAAACTGGTGTTTAAGCAAGGGAAAATTAGACCTCGTGATATTGAAGACTTAACAGGCAACTTACTCATCATGGCTCATTCGAGTCATGATGAAAACCTCACCCAATTAAAAAACAGCCACCAAGAGTTAACTTGGCGAGTAAGTGATGAATTTGATAGCGAAGAACTCTTACTTAAAGTATTGTCAGAAGAAATTGACTACACCGTTATCGACAGTAATACCCTTGCAGTTAATCGCCGCTATTATCCTGAAATCAGTATTGGCTTTACCATTAAAAAACCTCAGCCTTTAGCTTGGGCTGTTAAAAAAAATAATGACCAGTCAATTTATGCCAGCCTTGTTGAGTTTTTTGGCAGAGTTCATCACGACGGAACATTATTAGCCCTCGATGACAAATACTACGGTCATGTTGAAGAATTCAACTATGTTGACACTCGTATGTTTATTAAAGCCGTTGAAGGTAAACTGCCTCAGTACCGGCCATTATTTGAGAAATATAGTCAGGAACTTGATTGGCGTTTACTCGCTGCTATTAGTTATCAAGAATCCCACTGGGAACCGCATGCGCGTTCTTATACAGGCGTACGCGGCATGATGATGCTAACCTTGCCAACCGCAAAACAAATGGGGATTAAAAGTCGTTTAGATGCTGAACAGAGCATTCGTGGTGGCGCTAAATACTTTAAACAAATGATCGATAGAATGCCTGACAGAGTCCCTTCACCTGACAGATTATGGTTTGCGCTCGCTTCATATAACATTGGCTTAGGCCATTTAAATGACGCACGAAAGATAACACAAAAACAAG
The DNA here is from genome assembly GCF_014076915.1 of Colwellia sp. MB02u-14. Classification (NCBI taxonomy): domain Bacteria; kingdom Pseudomonadati; phylum Pseudomonadota; class Gammaproteobacteria; order Alteromonadales; family Colwelliaceae; genus Colwellia; species Colwellia sp. MB02u-14. Next base: position 197,665 of record NZ_JACGUX010000006.1, on the reverse strand, counting down.
GCGGAGACCCAGATCGCTGGGTAGAGGTTAAAGATCGTTTACCTTTACTTAAGCAGAAAAAATACTACAAACCAACCAAGTATGGTTATGCTCGCGGTGACGAAGCCGTAAACTATGTTGAAAACATAAGACGTTATTACGACACGTTGACTTGGATGGACAATAAGTCAAAAGAAAATGCTATCCCTCAACCTATTAAAGATAAAACAGTTATTATCACACAATAGCGCTTGCCTTTATTTGGACGGCGTTATTTTGAAAACTCATCAATGTACTCATAATTATTGATTGTCATCAAAATGACATATTGTGCAAGGATACTTAAACCTAGTAGGGTAATTCTGAACTTATTTACGTGTATGTACGTACTTAGAATTACTCTGGAACAATAAACCTGTTTGACAGAATTTCAATAATTAATGAGAAATAATAATGAACAATCGCATTAGACGACAAGTGCAAAGCACACATAGAAAAAGACAGATACAACGCCAAAAGCACAAAATCAACACCCGTCGATTAGGGCAATTTTTAATTGAAAACCAATAACATATCGTTTATTGGTTCTTTAATTGATGCCTTTATTTATGCTTACCTTGAGTCCAATTTGACCCTAACAATAATCGTTCGCCAGCGTTAACAGCACCTGTTTCCATCGTAGTTCCCATAGAATCATTCCAACGATTCAAATAGCCAAATAAGGAAATAACGCCCAGTATTTCTACAATTTCTCCATCATCCCAATGTTTATATAATTCAGTGGAAATATTATCGTCAACAGCATTTGGTACACTTGAAGCGGCGAGTGCAAATTCAAAAGCTGCCTTTTCACCCGCACTATAGCGATCACTTTCTCTAAAAGACCAAATATTAGCGAGTCGTTCATCAGTGCCTCCATAACGTTCAGCAGCTAAGATAGTATGAGCTTCGCAATAGCGACAGCCTGTGTTAGCACTTGTTATATAACCTATTAAGCGTTTTTGCTCAGCCGTTACTGTGCCTTCATTTGCCATAACAGCCATATTCAAATTTATAAAAGCCTTAGCAATAGCTGGGCGTCGTTGCATCGTCAACACACTATTTGGGCAAAACCCTAATGTTTCATTAAAGAAACGGGTAAGTTCAGAAACTTCTTCATTTTCATCTTTATCAAGTGGGGCAACTAACGCCATAACGCTCTCCGAGTATTGATCTATAAACATGAATATAAAGCAACGATATTGTAAATGCAACATTGTTGCTTTTCAGTTTTTAATCATTAACATCTGTTACTTTCAATAAAAATAGCCAAATACAAATAACACGATTACACTTAATCAAAGTTAGAGTGATTGACTGTTTTTTACTTTTAAATAAGACTGATGCCAAGGTAAGAAGATAATAGGTTCAAAGCAACGAAAGCCACTCTAGATTGTCCTATAAAAGCTTTAATCGACAAATTCAGCGGTAGCATTTAAAGTAAGTCCTCTCACTAATTTAACCAAGGAGATGAGATATGAAAAAATATTTAATTTTTGCTCTTGTATTAACTTTTCATGGTTCAGCTAATGAAGCCCCATCAAGAGATTATGCGGTAGGGTGGGAATTGTGGTATCCATACCAGTATCATAATAAGCAACAAGAACTTGTGGGTTTAGATTTCGATATTTTCAATGCAATTATTAAAGAGTCTACCCTTAAAGTAACATTCACAGAAATCCCTTGGAAAAGACATTTACAATATATAAAAACTGGTAAAATAGATATGGCAATGGGTGCCTCTCATTCAGCTGAGCGCGAACAAACTGCATATTTTTCTATACCTTACAGACTTGAGAAAGTTAACCTTTTTGTTAAAAAAGGAACGGCTCAGAAAATAAAGCTAAAAAAATTAAGCGATCTTTCTAGTGCTGATTATATGATTGGTGTTGAGGGTGGCTATTATTACGGTAAAGAATATCAAAAACTAATTACAACAAAAGCCTTTCATGCCCATATTAATAACGTTATCGACCTAGAACAAAATGTGGCGCTATTATTAAAAGGTCATATTGACGGGGTTTTGGTCGATCCGGTGACGATGAAAGCGTTCTCTGAAAAGTACTCATTGCAAGGTGAATTTGAAATACATCCCTTGGAAATATATCAAGATACTATTCATATTATGTTAAGTCGCCAGTCGTGTACCATTGAAACACTTAATCGTATTAATGATGCCATCACCACATTAGTACAAAATGGTGAAATAGCTAAAATCATTGCACATTGGACAGCCATCCACAAATAACCCTATTGTATTCTACTGTCACCTTTTTATGACTCCAATATCCCCTCGCCTAGATAAAAAGACTCCCACTAAAACTAAAAAACCTCAGTTACAAATTTGTAAATGAGGTTTTGGGTTACTCGCATTAAGTATTAACAACTTTTGATTAGCCTTTACGCCAAGTTGTTTTGCCTGCACTGTCTTCAACAATAATATTCATCACCGCTAACTTATCGCGAGCTTCATCAGCTGATGCCCAGTTTTTACTTACTCTGGCATCATTACGTTGCTTAATTAACGCCTCAACTTCAGCAACTTCATCATTGTCACCTTCACCTTGTAAAAAGCTTGCTGGAGGTAATTGTAACAAACCAATTAAATCACCTAACCCTTTGAGTGTTGCTGCTAAATAGGGGGCTCTGTCACTATCAGTATTTTTAGCAACATTTAACTCTTTGGCTAAATCAAATAATACCGCTAAAGCTTGTGGCGTATTAAAGTCGTCATTCATGACTTTAATAAATGCGCTAACATAAACATCGTTCTTATCTAAAGAAAAATCAGCAAGTACATCAACCTCACGCAAAGCAGTATATATACGCTCTAAGCCAGAACGAGCTTGGTCGAGATTATCAGTAGAGTAATTCAACTGACTACGGTAATGTCCTGATGTTAAAAAGAACCTTACGGTTTCTGAATCATATTGTGTTAACACATCACGAATAGTGAAAAAGTTATTAAGTGATTTTGACATTTTTTCTTGGTCAACTTGCACCATACCGGTATGGATCCAATAGTTAACATAAGGCGTGTCAAGTGCACAGCAACTTTGTGCTACTTCATTTTCATGATGTGGAAACTGTAAATCTGAACCACCACCATGAATATCGAAGTGACGACCTAGCTCTTTCGCACTCATAGCAGAACATTCGATATGCCAACCAGGGCGCCCTGCTCCCCATGGTGATCCCCAACTCGGCTCACCCAGTTTAGCTGACTTCCATAAAACAAAATCTAGTGGTGACTTTTTACTTTCGTCAACTTCAACACGAGAGCCTGCTTGTAATTGCTCTAAATTTTGTCCACTAAGTTTGCCATAGTCTTCATAACTAGAAACGGCAAATAACACATCGCCACTATCTGCAACATAAGCATGATCTTTTTCTACAAGGGTAACTATCATGGCAATTATTTCGTCCATGTGAGTAGTCACTCTTGGTTCAAGATCCGGTCGCTGTATATTCAATGCGTCAAAATCTTCATGCATCAATGCAATAGTTCGCTCGGTAAGCTGATCGGGTGTTTCGTTATTTTCTTGTGCACGTTTAATTATTTTATCTTCAACATCAGTGATGTTACGAACATAATTTACGTCATAACCGCTAAATCGTAAATATCTAGCGATATTGTCAAAGCTAATATAGGTTCGACCATGACCGATATGGCATAAATCGTAAACAGTACAACCACATACATACAAACCGACTTTACCTGCTTCAATTGGGGTAAAAACTTCCTTCTGACGGGTTAATGTATTGTATATCTGTAACATAAGATTTTCTGGCTCCGTTTACGATTAAAATATAAGGTATTATTCATTAATAAAAAATCAACGATTTTTCGATAATTGTACCCGAACAAAGTGCTAGGGTCATTATTTAACATGAGAATATCCATAAGTTTTCTTTACAGTTCTGTGCTTTCGTTTACAATTCGCCCATCGAAATTGAAGAGTAAATAAAATGATCACTTTAAAAACAAATTTAGGCGATATCAAAATTTTATTAAACGTTGATAAAGCACCCCTTACGGCAAAAAACTTTCAACAATATGTTGAAGATGGCTTTTATAATGGCACTATTTTTCACCGTGTTATTAATGGGTTTATGGCACAGGGTGGTGGTTTTGCTTCAGGTTTAGAAGAAAAAGATTCTCGTGAAACCATTCAAAACGAAGCGAACAATGGCTTAAGCAATAAGCGTGGCACTTTAGCGATGGCAAGAACACAAGAGCCACATTCCGCTTCTGCACAATTCTTTATTAACTTAAGTGACAACGACTTTTTAGATTTTAAAAGCGAAACGGTACAAGGTTGGGGTTACTGTGTTTTTGCTGAAGTTGTTGAAGGCATGGACATTGTTGATAAAATGACATTAGTTGATACAGGCCGTTTACACGGTCATGACGATGTACCAAAAGAAGAAATCATCATTGAATCTACGATTATTGATTAATTTCATTCAGTGACTAGTAGAGAATTAAAAGAGTCGGTAACCTATTTTATTGCCGACTTACATTTAGCTCAAAATAGGCCTGATATCACGGCCTGTTTTTTGTCATTCCTTAAAAATGATGCACCTAAAGCCGAAACGCTTTACATATTAGGTGATTTATTTGAATACTGGATTGGCGATGATGATACAAATCCTTTTGTTATAGACGTTTCCAACGCCTTAAAAACATTAAGTAAGCTAAGTACTCGTATTTACTATATTCATGGTAATCGCGATTTTTTACTTGGTAAAAAATATGCTAAAGCCTGTGGTATGCAGTTATTACCTGAAATTGATCTTATTAATTTATACGGTAAACCTGTTGTTATTATGCACGGCGATACCTTATGTACCCGTGATATTGCCTATCAAGCCTTTAGAAAAAAGTCACGTTCATGGTGGTGGCAAGCCATCATCAAAAACTTACCTTTATTTGTACGCCGAAAAATTGCAGAGAACTATCGCATAAAAAGTGCGAGTGCAACAGCAATGAAATCACAAGAAATAATGGACGTTACCGAAACTGAAGTTATAAACGCACTTGAGTTATATAAGAGTCAGTTAATGATCCACGGACATACCCATCGTCCAAACATCCATAACATTCAAGCAAATAATGCTTCTGCTCAACGTATTGTACTAGGCGACTGGTATGAACAAGGCGCTTGGTTAAAAGTAACCGAAAACAGTATAGAATTACTTTCACAAGCCTTTAAAACTGACTAAAAATTACGTTTATTTTAAATTGAATGATACTTATATAAAGCACTTATAGCTTGGTCAATAAAAATTTATCCCCCCTGTTCCTATATACTTTTACATTGAGTTTACTGTTAATTAACGTTATGAGGTAAGAAATAATAAAAGGACGTATTATGCAAGAGAATTTTCATCATGCTATGATTATTTCTGAAGAAGAAAAAAATTAATTATTTTTCATACTGTTGCATCTAAATCTAGTCATTACGCTGTGGCATATTATTATTTCACGAAAGAAATATTTATCCCTCAATAGTAAAATAGATGTTCAATTAGCCGCCAATAACAGTATCTATTGGTGTTGCCGAACTGCAAAGTAATATGACGTGGTCGACATTATTTAATAATGCAGACCAAGCGTTATATAAAGCTAAAAATTCAGGGCAGAATTGTTGTGGTTTGGCGGTATGATTGCCACACAACAGCCAGAAAATTCTTACTAAAATTCAACAGCTTTTGTTAGTAAACCACTGTGAAACTTGAAGTCTTCGTCAGGGCTAATAATTAATGCCGCTTCAATATCGGCAAAGTACTTTACTCGTTCAGAAATGTCTTTTCCGGCTATCTCTGCCGCTAATGATAAATAGTCTTGGTAGTGCCTAGCTTCAGAGCGCAATAAAGAAATATAGAAATCACCAAGACGTTTATCAACATGTGGTGCTATTTTAGCAAAACGTTCACATGATCTTGCCTCAATAAAAGCCCCTATAATTAACTTATCTACCATCGCATCAGGTTCAAAAGATTTTACATGGCGAAGTAAACCTTTCGCATACCGACATGGCGTAATACTTTGATATTCAACAGCGTATTCATCCATTATCTCTAGTACTTGATAAAAATGGTGTAACTCTTCTTTAATCAATAAGACCATTTTGTCAATAAGGCTTTGTCCGTGAGCTGAACCTGACTTAGGTAATATTGCTTTAGTTAACTTGTTTTTTGAAGGTAACGAGCGCCAATCGCCTTGTCTTTTATAAATTAATTGCTCAAAAGGCTGTAGCCAAGCTAATAGTGCATCACCACTTTCTTTATCTACGGCATATTTTCGGATCAAAAACATTGCCGACTGCGCAGCTTTTAGCTCACAAACGAGGTGATCGATCAGGAGGATAGATAGATTTTCTGGCTTAACTGCCTCATCAAGCCATGCTTGTGGTGTTTCGCACTTTAAGAATGACATGATTGGTGCTAATAATTCTTGAGTCGACATTTGCGCTAATTCTTCGCTATATACACTAGAGTAATTTTTATTTTATCATATTCAGATTAAGAATTACGGGGCTATTTGCGGATAATATTCAATTCCAATTAATATTAAATATCTTAGATCTTACTTGAAACGCTATTATTACAAAGAAGTCTGTTTTTATGAATCAAAATCATCCCTCCAAGCGGACACTTTTATGCGGGATAAAGCTTATAGTATAGACGGCACCTATTAATTAGCTCTAAGAGAAGTCTATCAATTTAAATATCGGGAGGAACTTTATCTATAGATGAATCAGGTGTTTTATATGGTAGAAAGTTTTATGGACGCTAATAATTTATCAGTATTCAACGGACAATAATTAAGCTGTTATAGGCCTATTCTAAAATATATAGGTTATAGCTTTATCGTGCCTTCGATCTTCGACACCAGACTGATTCAATTAAAGTAAGAAGCTTCTGCTAAGCTGTCATAAGCATTAGCGTAGTTGAGAAATTCTCTTATTGATCACTCTAAAATTTTGATTGCGCTTTGATATTGCTTTGTTCAGAGCAATTTATACCCTATACGGATTAATGCATTTTCATTACTAAAATCATAACCGATTACTGAGCGTGGTTTAACTCTTAATTATGCCACTTTGTTAACATTAGTATTTATACTGAAAAACTTTGTATGGCCAAAACTTCTTAAATTTAACAGATAACCAACGACAAAAATAAATCTTACAACTAAGTTGCTTCCAACATTACAGTAGATTGAAGCGAAACGTTGGCCTAAGATATACTCAGCAATTCTAATTCCTTCATAGATCACAGATGAATACGCTTAGAGATATACAAGCCGAGGCATTTATAATCACCGCATTGTTACCAAAAATAACCTTTCTAGTTTAATACACTCAATGCATAAACTAATAAATCACTCTCCTAAGGAACAAAATCAAAAAATTTACTATTCCTCTAATAACTTCTCTAGCCCTAAGCGCTTGTGCTACTTTTGACCGATATACGGTGAGTAAAAGTTTCCATTACCGCCAAAGGTGCGGGTATCAGTGCAGGTGTTGCTGCTGTAGCGGCCTATTTAGTCAATAAAAATGAGGATAATATAGGTAAAAGTAATCGTATAATGTTGAAAGCTGCGACGCTGAGATTATTGGTGGTATTGGTTATTATATGGATACACAAGAAGCTAAATTGAGAAAAAAACTACGTGGTTCAGGTGTTAGTGTTGAACGTGAAGGTTATAACATCAACTTAACTATGCCTGGCAATATTACATCTCCTTCAGGTAATGCCAATATTGATCAACGTTTCTTATCTGTTTTAGATTCGGTTGTTTTAATATTACAAGAATTCAACAAAACCTTGATGGTCGTTGCGGGTCATACTGATAGCTCTGGCTCTGATGCACTAAACCAGAGTTTATCAGAACGCCGCACTCAGTCTTTTTTTACCTACCTTAATAATGCAGGTGTTATTATAGAGAGAATTGAAGTGATTGGTTTTGGTGAAACTCAGCCTGTTACTTGTAATAGTTCAACCAACTCACATCGGGCTTCCATTTTTTAATCCACGATGGAATATCACTGGCAGGCATAGGTCTGGCTATGCCATAACCTTGGGCTAATTCACAGCCAAGCTGTAATAGTGCGATACCATGTTCAATAGTCTCCACCCCTTCAGCAATCACATTACGTTTAAATGATTTAGCTAAGGCTATCACGCCTTCAACAATGGCTAAATCATCCACGTCAATCAACATATCTCGAACAAAGCTCTGGTCTATCTTAATTAAATTTGCAGGCAATCGCCTAAGATGAGTAAGAGACGAATAGCCTGTGCCAAAATCATCTAAGGCAAATTTAACTCCCAACGCCATGCACTCATTCATTGTTGTTGAGACATGATGTACATCTTCTAAGGCGCTAGTTTCCAGCATTTCTAGTTCTAAATGGTGTGGTTTAACATCAGGATACGCTGCTAGCATTGTCTTTAGTTTCTGTGTGAAATCGGATTCCTGTAATTGAACTGCTGCAATGTTTACGCTAATGCTTAAAGGGAGATTAATCCCCATTGCTTGCCATTGGCTGATTTGTGACAGTGCAGAGTTAATAACCCACTCACCTAGCTCAATCATCATAGGGGTATCTTGAATGTCAGGTAAAAAATCGATTGGATTTAACAGTCCACGTTCTGGATGTTGCCAACGAATTAATGCCTCAACACCTATTACCGACCCTGTCCGCATATGAACCTTAGGCTGGTAATAGAATAAAAATTGATGATTATCTAATGCGCTACGAATAGCTTCTAAGCTTTCCAATTGTACTTTATGTGCGTCATCTTGGGCCATATCAAATAGGTGATAACGATTTTTGCCTGATTCTTTAGCCGCATACATGGCCTGGTCGGCATGCCGGATGAGTAAATCGGCATCAACATTATCTTGCGGATAAAGGGTGACACCAATACTGGCTGATACATTTAAGACCACATTATTGACTTTTACAGGCTCTGACGCTGCAAGCAATAATCGCTCTAATATTGGCCAACAATCTTCAACTACAGCTAAACCAGCTAATACTATTACAAATTCATCACCGCCAATGCGGGCTAAGCTATCACCTTTACGCAACGTTTCCTTCATACGCTTTGATAGTGCAATCAGTAATTCATCACCCCTACTATGCCCATAAGTATCATTGATTACTTTGAACCCATCTAAATCAAGGAATACGACAGCGATAGACTGTTTCTGACGACTGCACTGCAACATGGCTTGGGATAATCGGTCTGCCAATAATGCACGGTTCGGTAAATCAGTAAGTATATCGTAGTGAGCCATATGCTCTAGTTGCTCTTGATGTTTTTTTGTTAGGGTAATGTCATTACCCAAGGATACATAATGGGTAGTGATACCGTTTTCATCACGTACAGCAGTGATAGTTTTCATTTCCGCATACACTTCGCCATTTTTACGACGGCTCCATATTTCACCAGACCAGAAACCTTCTATTACTAGCGCTTTCCACATATCAGCGTCGAGCTCAAGTGATTGGCGTCCAAAATGAAAATTCTGTATGAATTTACCAATACATTCTTCTCGGCTATAGCCTGTTATATGAGTAAAAGTCTCATTCATATCAAGTACTTTACCCGCAGCATCACTGATAGCGATGCTTTCACGAGCATGTGTAAATACGCTCGCAGCTAGTGTTAATTTCTCTTTAGCATTTTTCTGCTCTGTAATGTCTTGAATTATACCGACTACCCACAAAGGTTTACCTTGCTCATTATGTTCAAGCACTACACCTCTGTCCCAAATCCAGATTTGTTTATCGTCGTTTGGGCGTACCATTCTATATTCAAGACTATAGGGTATGTTTTCTTCGAGTAACCGGTCCAGTGCTCTATTTACTTGAGCTTTATCCTCTTCAAAAATACAATGTTGAAATTCATCAAACGAATTTTCGATATCAACCACACCAGTGATCATTTCCCAATTTTTATTGTGGAATACATCATTAGTTTGAGTATTCCATTCCCACAGGCCTTCACTCGAAATATCTAAAACAGCAGTTAGCCTTCTTTCATTTTTTTCTGCTTGATTTTTTAAGGCAATAATATCAGTGACATCAGTTGCAATAATCACGACATTTTCTTCTCCTTTACAGTTAATGAAAGGCGCATTTACAGAATGAAAATTATGATTTTCTCCTGTTTTAATGTCGGTAGCATCTTCATAAAAAACTTGATTTTTTTTACTGTTGATAACGATTTTTACACTTTCTAACAATTGATTCGTCTGCTCTGTATTACCAGTAAAATAAGAGTCGTCTTTGCCAATTATTTTTTGTGATGTTGTATTATAAAAGTCAGCAAGCGTTTTATTAGCAAAAATAAAATTACCATAAGAATCTTTTGCAAAAACAGGCTCAGGAATAGCATTGATGATATCTAGTAGCAGTCTATTTTGTTTTTTTTCGTTTTCAAATTTTCGTTGTAAATCATATGTCATGTAAAAAAACCTTAATGTACTTCCCATAAAAAACTATGAAGAAAATGTCTTATTTAGGTGATAAAAGAACGAGATTATGAAATTAAAAAAAGGTTTCAAGCTCATTTGATGTCCAATAACTCCACTAGTGATGTCTATTCATACTTGTAGAGCTTCTCAAATCATGAATTTCTTTTAAGCTTGCCGTATATTTAACCATATTACTATTTAACCTATTGAGGGAGAGTAATCGTCGTTGTTATTACTTGCGGAGGTGTAGCTCTGCAAACAGTAACTACTATCGCTAATACTTTTTATTTTTATTTTTATTTATCCCATTTTACTTGTTTCATCTACCTTTAAAATCATGCTCTAAACTAATTTCTAAAAATATCGAATAACTATATTAATTTAAGATTTTCAACGAACTTAGAGTTACTAAACGCCACAAGGGTGTTTCATTAATACAATAGCTAAATATTAAGTACCTGAAAAACGCTCCAATAATTGATAAAGTAGCAAAAAAAACCAATTCGGTATACATACGAATTTCAATCGGAATAAGATCAACACGTAAAGTCCAACTTGTAATCACATTGAATGAATGGATACATTAAAAAGATCGATTCTGTATGATATTTCGCGAGTGGACTAGTTATAGGTCTATTTTATGGGTCGGAGATAGATTGTGGAAAACAATTAAAGTGCTTACAGGTAGTAATTATTTAATCTAGCGTTTATCTTGTTTGATAAGTTCACGCTGTCTCGCATTAAGTCTCGACGATATTCCACTAACTGAGTGTATCGTATGTGACTCATACTCAATGATCGTGGTTTGTCTTTATGTAGAGTGAATATTTTGCATCAGAGGGAGCATATTTAGCGTTACTTAGTATAAAGACTTGATGGTAATTAGACACGGTTGAAGGGGTAATCGTAAATAAATAGAGGTGATTACATTTGGCTATGGCATAAATAAGCGGACCTTTTTTAAGTTCACAGCCACTCTAATTTGTTGGTTCGGGTAACGCAGATTAAGGCTCATTGCATAGTCATGTAATGCTTTAGGCTTATTTTTAATAATACAATAGTGGTATTTTTCTGTGTAGTTAGGCTGTTCACAGATATTATGCTTAATACCTATCTAAGTTCATGTTCTATTTAATACAAATTTTGAACCTTATGCTGAAAAAGATAGATACAGGTATTTCAAGTAGTGTTGCTTATAGTTGAATTAGAATATGGCAATTAAATACTATAATTATAAGCCTCGCAGAAGCAGACTACTGTCAAAATGAAAGGTTTAGGCACCTTCCATCGGAAAGAGAATGGAATAAAGTATTAAGGTCTAAAACCCAACAATTATGTGGGAATGGGATCGTTTATGATTCTTGTGAAAGTTGACGTAATTACATGATTTGTGAATTAGATGCTAAACCACGGTATATATAGGTGAGTATTGAAATTTTCATATAACAAGTAAATAAATAAGGACTTAAAATAGTTTGCTGTTTTTCGTACCTTAAACTTTTAGCAAAAATTTCAAGCCTGTTATGTAGGGGGTATCCATAAAAAATCTAATCCGAAGTAGTGTTTGACGCTAACAATCTAATGTCTCTTTTGTGGTCAGCCTGTGTAAAAAATCATTACTCCTTTATAAACTTAACAATATCTTATAACTCTACGTTTTTTATTTGTTTGATAGGTGCGAGTTTATTATATAAAAGATAAGGCTAGAGCCTATATCCTGGAATTTATAGCGTTTAATAAGTCTTGATTATCCATTACATATAACATTCGTTTGGATGTTATATGTAAGCATATGGAGGTTCATTTCGATACTGATATTTTAAATCGACGGGGGAGTAATGCGTTATACCCATCCAGCGCTTAATCGTAACGAACGTTTGTTAAACGGTATGAGTCGTTCTTTCTTACGTCAATCACGTATGGAAGGTAATCGTGAAAACAGAACTCCCGATCCACCCTTCATTAAAATAGGTCGTGCCGTTTGTTATCTAAAAGATGATTTAGATAATTGGCTTGATAGTTTCTTTCGTATGCAGCACTTAGGACAAAAGTCCGTTGGTGGTGAGCATGCGTAAATCCCCTAAAACACCAAAAGTCACAAAGTTGATTTAGTCTTAATCGAATTAATTTCAAACCGACCACTTAAGCCGTTAAAGAAAAAGATAACGTTAACGGAAATACGGCTTTTTCTATTAGGGGAGAAAATTCCGTTAACGTAACAGAAAATGAAAATATCGTTAATGAAGTTCAGGACTCAACTCATGAAATTGACTACTTAACGATATCAGGGTTTGAATCATCTTCATTATCAAGTACAGCACTGAGTGCTCACTTACTCGTTGACGAATTTGATGTTGAGGACAAGCTTAATAAAACGTTTATTGGTAAACAGTTACTGAGCATTCCTTTTAATTGTCGAGTAGTCGCAAAAAACACCTATAACTGTTTACTTAAATTACCGGTAAAGGCAGCCTTTCAAGCCAATACGTATTTAAGATAATTATGTGAGTTTTGTCAATCTATGCCTGTTGATGTTACTTGGTCTGATTCACAGATTGAACTGGTTGGTAAAAACCAAGCAAGTCAATGTCTTCAAATGGTTACTAACATGCATAATTTAGGTGATTCAGAAAAAGCGAGGGTTTTTGCCTTAGAAGCTTTATTGGTTGATTTCTCTATTCAGGCGAGAAAGGAAAAATATATTGATGTTAACATTGCCCTTTATGCTTGTGGTAAGTGGCGTCGAAAAAAAGCCAAATATACGTAATAGACGCTAACTTTAAAAAGGGGCATGAAAACAAACGGCGTAATCAATTATTAATGGCTGAGTTAGAACTAGTTAATGAATAAGGGGGGATGTTGTTGATTTAACCGAAATGGCAAACAGCTACAATGCAAACCCTGTAAAACCTCGTAATGAACTGATCGCTAGACTACATGTCTTTGAAGTCTACGCAGGCAAACATGATTATGTTGCAGACTTTTTAACAACCACTTGTCCATCACGCATGCACCCCGTTCATAATAGCAGTAGAGCCATAACCTGAAACTTGAACGCCCGAGTGTAAATAAAATAAATGTCATTTTTTCATAAAGTAAAATACAAGATGCCTCATATTTTCCATCTTAACATTTATTTTATATTCTTAAGGAATTGAAAGCCTGCTATTTTCGTCTATTACTTAACCGTCTTTACGTAATTGAGAATTAAATAAAGTGCCATCCATTGTTGTGCAAACCAGTTTTAAATATTACTTTTTCTATGATGATGAACGACTTTATTCAAACAGACTTATCTGAGGCGGTGCTCGGGCTGAACGTTTGGTAATCGCGCTAAGAAAATATTAATTTTTTAACTCATGATGTCAACTACACGCACAGAGTGATCGTCAATAATTCAAAGTTGACTATTAGCAATAGTAGCAATAGTGGCAAAGCTGACTGTTTATGGTGATAAATTCACGATTAAATTAGTTTTTTTAGCATTAGTGAGGCTTAGATAATTAATTTACCAACCATTTTGATGCTCTACTGCCAAGGTCTTATTGGTGCACTTTGCGGAAATTTGCATAGAAAAAATTTTCATATATTTTCTAATGAGTCGATTTTGCTACTCAATTAATAACTGAATGATAAATTTTATGGCTTTATATTGCTTAGAGTATTTACATAACGTGCTATTTTGAGCTCAAATAGCTCATAGCTCGTTATGTTTTTTCATAAATAAAGCTGAGTATAGAGAAGCTTGCTAATAACTTACTGCATCTATTATATAAATGTTGTCCTTGAATTAATAAGCTCGATATGTCGACGGTTTAAATAGGAATATATACTAATAAGGTGGTAGGTTACGAAGGAAAGAATATGAAACCCCCTTACCGGTATTGTTGGTATATGGGGCGCACTACTTATAATTTTCACTAAGTAACTTCATAGTGCGAGGCAAGTATAAGGCGTTTAAGTATGCCAAAAATAATCGGCTAGAGCCTGTAACAAAATCTGTTACAGGGTTGTATAAATAGTGAAAATAAACTGGTTCGTTAATTAATACTAATATTACGTGTTAATTACTGACTTTAAAGCGACCGACTAAATTTGTTAAATCTTTGGATAAAACAAGCAAGTCATTCGACCCATCGGCTAATGTATCAGCAGTATTAACAATACCTTTTGCCGATTGATTAATGCCACTAATATCGTCATTGATCAAGTCAGATGAGCTACGCTGTTGATCTGCGGCTTGAGTAATACGTGAGATATTTTCCTTCATTTGTCCAACCAAAGAACTAATTTCGTTAAATGATTGATTCGCTTGTTCAATTTTTTGGATAGTCTGTTTCGATAGTTCGACATTCACACCCATTTGTTGAGAAACAACACGTGTTTTATCCAGCAAGTTCATCAATACAACATCAATTTCTTCAGTAGCGCCTCGCGAGCGTTGCGCTAATGTTCTCACTTCATCTGCGACCACAGCAAAACCTCTCCCTTGTTCACCCGCTCTTGCCGCTTCAATAGCCGCATTAAGTGCTAACAGATTAGTTTGTTCAGCAATACTCCTGATAACATCTAATATTTTAGTAATATTCTCACTTTCCAGTTCAAGTGACTTCATCGATTGAGATGATTCACTTAGCGATTGATTTAACGAACTCACTTCACTTACCGTAATAGAAATTAACGAAATTCCCTTTTTTGAGTACTCTTCAGTTTTCATAATAGTCGTTGAACTTTCTTGACAGTCGTTTGATGTTTGATGTGCGATATCTGTCATTGTTGTGATAAGACTATTCACATTATCTATTGATTTTTCTTGTTTATGGCTTACTGCTTTTACATCAGCGATTTGTATACCTGATTCATTAGCCACCACATTTAATGTTGAAGCACAGGTTTTAATATCAACAACAAGCTGATGAATAGAGTCTAAGAATTGATTAAACCATTGAGCCAGTTCACTGACTTCATCTTGACCAATAATCTCTAGTCGCTTAGTTAAATTTCCATCACCTTGTGCAATATCACGCAAACCTTCAGCCACACGGTTAATGGGTTGAACAATACGGTTGGCTAACCAAAATCCCATGGCTATAAATAATGTAACCATAATAAAGGCTATTACGGTAATGGTCTGACTCATACTATATGCAGGCGCTAAAATTTCATCGCTATGGATAACGCCAACAAAACGCCACTTTAATTCTTTTGAATAATAGCTGGCAACATCAACATCTTCACCTAAATGTTCTGTAGAAAAATGATGTTGATTTGGACTTTTTTGTAATATAGAAAATAATGATGATGAAAGATCTTTAATATTTTTGAAATTGTTTTCTGGTGTTTTGGCATCAGCTAGCACGGTTCCTGACTCATCAATAAGAATGAGATAGCCGCTTTTACCTAGTTTTGTATTACTCAATATATCCGTTAATGTTGAAAGGGTAACATCTAGACCTTGTACGCCTATAATATCGCCTTGCTCATTTTTAACCACTAACGCAGAAGTGACTACAGGTTTTCCTATGACATCTTGATATGCTTCAGTAATAATTGGCGCATTGGGAGAAGCTAGTGCCTGTTTATACCAAGGACGTTGTCTTGGATCGTAACCTCCAAGCTCTTCTAAGGGATATTGAACAAAGCCACCTTCTTTGGTACCTATGTATACATAAAGTAAATCAGGGTGTGATGAACCAAAATCTTCATACAGCTTATATAAATCTAATTCTTCGACAGAGTCATTTTTTGGCGCCATCATATGATCAGAGCGAAGATAAGTATGAGTGTCATCAGGAAGTTGAGTCGTTAATTTATTTTGAGCTAAAAATTTTACGTTAGCTTTGATTTGTTGAAAGAAAAGTTGAAAGCCGTTATCTACTTGTCTTAACTCATCCTGAGTGCGTTCAACAAAGCTTGTTGAAGATTTAGAAATCGTCATTGATATGCTGACAATCGCAATCGCAATAATAGGCAAAATAACCGTGGCGGCAAAGCTCAACGTTAGTTTAGAGCGAATATTCATAAAAAGTCATTAAATAATCGTAAATGTAGTCATAATATAACTGAGAATGACGCTGAGACCAAGCCAAAATAAGTCAGAGTGAAAGTACTGGCTAAACTCAAAAACCGTGGCCAACCTTACTTGACCACTTCAGTTTTCAAGTCGGACTCATAACTGTTAACTGGGTTCACTTCGTTTCACCTTTTAGCCAACAAGTATTCGCCGTTTAAACGGCGTTAGCGACGAATAAACTCATACGAATTAAATTTACCCCATTAATACTAATGTCTACAATGTGACTTAAGTCTATTTATTCTTCAATGTTGGCCAAACAAAGGGAGCGGGCTTGGTGGAAGTTATTCCTGCTACTACTGTATTTTGGGCGAGTATCCCCCTAATTAATTTCCCAGTTTCTTTATGTTTACTGCAAAATGTTTTTAGGTATAAAATTTCAACTCTACTGCGTGCCCAAGGGGTTGTACGCAGAAATTTCAAACTTGATTTAAGACGCGGTTTATTGGTAAAACAACGAATATTAAGTAACTCACCCATCTTATCCCAACCAATTTTCTTCTCCAGTTCGGTTAGAATCTGTTCAAGTTTCACGCCGTGTAGTGGGTCATTACTTTTATTCATAGTCTACCTAAAATCAAAAATAGCATTGTAAAAAGTTTCCTAAATATTGACAGAATTATGCGTTTAACTCAGGTAACCGTGCGCCAAGAAAATTATGGAAAAGCTAATGGCCCAAATGAAATTGAAGTGACGTTAGGCTTTATAAGTTACTAATTTCCGCTAAGCGCACTTACTTGTCTTTATTTTCTGATAATTTGTGACGTTTGTTATAATTTCCTTATCATTTTTGACGTAAAAGCTTCAGTTAATTTATTCCTATTTAGCTGTAAGCCCTCATACTAGCGTTCTGGAATTATCATTATGTGATGTAATAAAGATAATAAAAGTCCACTAGCTGTCTTGCTGAGCAATAAACGCTAAAGAGTGTTGATTAAAAAGTTCAGGGTTCTCCACATTGCAGACATGACCACATTGTTGAATCGTATGTAATAAGCTATTTTTATGTTGCTTTACCATTTCTATTACCGGTCCCAGAAACATATGATCTTCCTTGCCCATAATATAAAGAATAGGTATATCTATCTCTTTTTCTTTGAAGTATCGCATTAAAGGATTTACATCCATTGCTAGCTTAAACCAACGAATAAATTCCTTTTGGCACAGGCGCTTAGCTTCGCGTACAAATAAATGTCGAGATTCTTTATGACGTTTTTTTGGCATCATAATAAAAGCAAATAAACGATACAGCCACATGTATGGCAGGCAATGTTTAAAAGTATTACCCAAATAAACCAAGATATTACTACGCGCATTAAAACGAGTAATAGCACCACCTAAAACCATACTTGATACGTACTCAGGTGCAAGTTCGGCTATATTTCGAATGATAATAGTACCCAGTGAAATGCCAACAAAATGAGCACACGTAATATTATTGTGATCTAAGACATCGATAATATCTTCAGAAACTTTATTAAAAGAATAATTACTGTCAACAAAGGTTTGTACCAAGTGACTGGACTTCCCGTGACCACGAAGATCAAGTAAAAGCACATTATACTCTTTTTGATAATCCCTGATCTGACGAAACCAGATTGCCGAACTACCACCAGCACCATGGACAAAAACAACCCATACTTTGCTGGTTTTATGTGGATAAATAGTATGAAAAAGAATTGATTTGCTCATTGCCGCAAGCGCCCTATTACACTGAGTTGTACAAGCTTAAAATATTCAGTATAACTAATTTAAAAGAAAATCTCCTTATAAGTTCTCTAACACCACTCTTTTACAAGGTTAATAGAAAATTTTGATTATTATCAATGCGATTTCATATCAATATTGACCTTTATTTAACCTTGTATATTATTTAACCTTAACATTAATAACCTTTTGCTAACTTACCTATAATGACTTGCTAAGCCCCTTAAGGAAAAGATAGAATTGGCCGTTGATTATTTCGCTGTAACGTCATCATAAAATCAACACTTAACACCCTTCTTTTAAATTTACTACTGGTTAACAGATGATTACAGACGTAAACAAAAATGATAATTTTTTCAATGATTTGTCTCCCGACCACACCAGTCCCTATGTTCGGTTTCCTAATGGTAGTGATTGTACCGTGACGGCTATTAATAAACGCTGGCAGCACTTGACTAAAGTTGATACTAAAATTACCGCGCATGTTTCAAGTTTATATGCAGGTGAAGACTTAAGTGAGTATGCGTCTAATATTGAAAACTGTATTGGCACAGTGAAAGTCCCCGTTGGTATTGCTGGACCTATTCGAGTTCGCGGAACTTATGCTCAGGGTGATTTTCTATTACCGATGGCAACCACTGAAGCGGCGCTAGTCGCCAGTTATCATAGGGGCTCAGTACTTATTTCTAAAGCCGGTGGCTGCTCCGCCATCTTAATTTCCGAGGGGGTCACTCGTTCTCCTGGCTTTGCATTTAATACTATCGCTAACTTAGCGACTTTTTCTCATTGGGTTTTACTCAATAAAAACAAACTAAGTGAAACGGCTAAACAGACCAGTAATTATTGCCAACTAATTGATATTCGCATTGCCACAGAAGGGAATCACCTCTATTTACTCTGTGACTACACCACTGGTGATGCAGCAGGTCAAAATATGGTGACTATAGCTACACAAGCCATTTGTGAATATATTATCGCGAATAGCCCTGTACAACCTGAGTACTGGTTTGTCGAAGCAAACTGCTCTGGTGATAAAAAATCATCTGCGCAATCTTATACCAGTGTTAGGGGCAAAAAAGTTTCTGTGGAAGTAAAAATACCAGAGAAGTTGGTGAAACGTTTTTTACATACAACACCACAACGTATGGTTGATTGCTGGCGTATGTCAGCTTTAGGCGGTGTTATGAGTGGCACAATGGGCGTACAAGGGCATTACGCTAATAGTCTTGCTGCTATGTTTATTGCCTGTGGGCAAGATGCGGCTTGCGTTGCAGAAGCCGCTGTAGGTATCACTCGCTTTGAAATACGTAACGATGGCGCTTTATATTGTGCTGCAACGTTACCCAACTTAATTGTTGGTACCGTTGGTGGAGGAACTAAGCTCCCTAGCCAAAAATCTTGTTTAGAAATGATGAATTTACCAAAAGAAAATCAGGCAAGGGCATTTTCAGAAATTTGTGCCGCTGCCGCGCTGGCAGGAGAAATATCAATTATTGGCTCATTGGCTGCTGGCGATTTCACATCGGCACATAAAAGCTTAGCCAGAGATAGGTAACGTTTATCACCTAACGATTAATAATGCTTTTTGCCAATTCATGCGGCCAATTAAAAGCCGTTAATCTTTTAGATTAATGGCTTTTTTGTGTTTATTTTGATCTGTTTTTAAAACGATTAAAAATGGAGCGAAAATATAGGGTCAACTGAGTTTGTATAATAAGCCATATAAATTGAGTAGTCGTTTTACATGGCTTAATCAAACCGCTATTTAGTCGTCGGATTTTTCACATATTTATCTAACCATTGATGTTGTTCCCATAACATATGTAACAATGACTCTCTGGCTCTATAACCATGCTGTTCGTGGGGTAACATGACTAAACGAGCATTGCCACCAAGGCCTTTAAGAGCGGCAAACATTCGTTCAGATTGCATCGGAAATGTGCCTGAATTTGGATCTTCTTTACCATGGATCATCAACATAGGTTCATTTATTTTTTCTGCATGAAAAAAGGGTGACATAGAAGCATAAGTTGATTGACCTTCCCAGAAGCTACGTTCTTCACCTTGAAAACCAAAGGGGGTTAAGGTACGGTTATAAGCACCACTTCGAGCAATACCCGCTTTAAATAAGTCACTATGAGCCAGTAAATTAGCGACCATAAATGCGCCATAAGAATGACCTGCGATAGCGATACGATCCTTATCAGTAACTCCTTTTGCAACCAAAACATCAACAGCCGCTTGAGCACTTGAAACTAGCTGTTCACGGAATGTGTCATTAGGTAAAGTGCCGTCAAAGCCAACAATTGGCATTTTAGCACCAGAGAACACGGCAAAACCTTGCGCTAAATGTGGCATAGGCCCCCAATAGCTAACACGCACGAATTCATAAGGCGAATCAGATACTTGTCCTGCAACTTTTTTATCTTTGTATTCTCTTGGATAAGCCCAAATTAAGGTAGGTAATGGCCCTTGGCTTTTATCATAATCCGCGGGTAAATAAAGTGTGCCACTCAACTCAACGCCATCTTTACGTTTATATTTCAGCTTTTCTTTACTCACTCCGACAAAAGCAGGTGTTGGGTGTGGAAAATCAGTAAATTGAATTAAGGTATTTTTACTTAAGTCACGGACAAAAAAGTTTGGCTGTTCAGTAGTCGATTCTCGCAGCGTCATTACTTTAGTGGCTTGTTCATTAAGTACTAAAACAATACGCTCATAATAAGGTGCTGTAGATTTCCACACGTTTATTTTCTTTTTAGCACTAAAATCATATTGATTTAAAAAAGGAATATTGCCTTCTGCAGAGGCACCTGTGCCGGTCAAATAAACGCTATTATTGTTATCTAACGTTTTAATAACATTTATGCCAAATTGGTTTCTTTCTTTGATGAAACGACCGGGATCATTATAACGGTCGTTATAAGAACGCTCTTGAAAGAGTATTTTTTTTACATTAGTTTGACTCGGATTAAATTTCCACTGTCTTATTTGACGATCACTAAAGCGCCAATCACTTATCATAGCAAAGTTTTTATTACCCCAGGTTATATCATCAAAACGACGTTCTATTTTTTGGAATAGTTTAGGATCATTTTTAAAAGGAGCTGTCCAGGTGTATACATAGTCATGATGCTCAATGTCTGTTTTCATGCTACCGCCATCTTGGGCTTCTGCCCAAACTAAAGTCGCAGCTACATCACTTCGCCAATTGATATTACGGCGACCTTCTCGAACAGAGTCAAATCCTTTGGGTATATTTTCTCCTGAAGCCAAATCGGCAACTTGAGTCACTAATTTACCTTCAACCGACCAAACTTGTGTTTCCTCTGGAAATCGTCTTGCTGGTACAAGATAAGAAAAAGGCTTTTTAACTTGCGAGACTAATAAATACTGACCATCAGGTGAAAGGGTGAAATCTTTAACCATGGCTGTTTTTCCAAGCTTATTTATTCTACCCGCCAAGCTAATTTCAGCTAATTGAGAACGCGTTAAAAACTCAAAAAGAGCTTCATCATAAGGCGTTTTTAATAAGTTTGAGTATGTTCTTACCGCTGCTTTTATTCCTGAAGTTGTTTGGATCACTGGCTGAATCTTTGCTTTAGACGCTTGAGGTTTATCGCTTGCTTTAGCAATCGTTAATCGGGTATAGAACCCTGTAGAATCGCGTTTCCAACGATATTGAGTCCCACCAAGTGAAGCATTAATTGCGTGCTTACTCACTTGCTTAGTTTTTTTAGTTTTGAGGTTATATTTCCACAAGGTTAATCCTTGTTTGTTTTCTACGATAAAGGCTAAATATTGAGAGTTAGGTGAAAAGTTCACACTCATAATTTTACCTGCAGGCAACTCCTTAATCGCAACTTGTTCATCGCCATCTACTTTTTTAAGGGTAATACTTGTATAGCCACTTGACCGACTTGGGGCAAAAATACTGGCATTAATTCTTAATCCTGCAAGTTTTTCTTCGGGCTGAGCAAGTTCCTCAATCGATTTAGCTCCAGGACGAGCTAATATAGCCACCCATTGTTTATCTGCCGAAATACGCACACTTGGTTGCCTTGGCGCGTCAACTAAATCTGCAAGTTGTTTGGGTGGTATTTTAAAGTCGTTGTCTGCAATAGCATTTTGGCTAAAAGCTACAGTGAGTAAAATAAGTAGTAAACGTTTCAATGAGATATCCCTTTTCTTAGTTTAAAATTATAATTGTTAATATCATACCCTATTTCGCTTTTTGGGGAAAAGCGAGGGGAAATATTGTCCAAGTTATTTATATTCAAGCATCAGGACATTATCAAAAAACGCTTAAAGCATCGTGGTAGCCTTTACTCAGTTGAGTTATCTACCGGTGAAATAATTCCATTAGGAAGATTCAATATGTCATTATTAACACGAGATTTGATAACTAAAGTTTAATTGTTTACGTTTATACGGGTTAAGTCTATTTAGCAGGTGGTGGTATTTTGCGAAATAACCAAATAAGGTTTAGAATAATTTCCCTTCAAAAAATACATATGCATGTTAATGGCACAGCGTTTATTAAGACATTAAACGTGTAAGAGTTCGTTAAACAATTAGTCATAGTTAATGCTGGGAATAATGATGAAAAAGAAAACGGTAAAAGATTTACTTAAAACGCATGAAAAGCTTGTACACAGTGAAAATGTTACGGTAATTTCTCATGTACAAAGAGAACAAGATAAGTGGTTTGTTAATACAGTGATGATAAAGGGCTGTAATGCACCATTTAAATATAAGCGCAAAAAAGTTTATAAATCTCTCGCTAAGCAACAAGTAAATATGACCTATTACGCGGGTACTGAAACGATTGCTGGTTTTGACATAGAGATCATGAATATTGTTAGAATAAAAGTCGCATAGTTTTAAGCCTTTTCAATATAATTATCCATATGACTTTATTCTTAAATAACAAAATAATATATCAGCATATAACTATTAGTTATTTTCGATATAAAAATAAGTTATTTGCACTTAATTTAGCCTAATTAGTATTCATCTCTTGACGAAAGCGCCGCCATCTTACATAAATAAGCTATCAATAATAAAGTTATTGATCGATACAGACATTTATTAATAAAAACTAAAAAATAATAAATGTAATTTTGGGGACAGCGAGAGGATTTTATTATGATATTAAATCATATATGGGGATTGTACACTGACCCTAAGAAAGAATGGCACACAATTGAAAAACGTCATGAAAGCTTAATGTATAGCATGGTTCATATTCTTACCATTGCGTTAATACCGGCCATTTGTAGTTATTTCGCAGCCGCTCATATTGGGTGGACAATAGGCGTAGGTGACCCAATAAAGCTCACTCAATCGAGTGCAATGTCAATGTCAGTAGCAATGTATTTAGGCTTAGTTTTTGGCGTTATTGGTTTAGCTTTTTTAATTCAGTGGATGGCAAAAACATTTGACGCTAAACCTGATTTTACGCAATCTTTAGAGTTAGCTGCTTATACCGCAACACCATTATTAATGGTTGGTGTAACCGCATTATTTCC
The DNA here is from genome assembly GCF_014076915.1 of Colwellia sp. MB02u-14. Lineage (NCBI taxonomy): Bacteria > Pseudomonadati > Pseudomonadota > Gammaproteobacteria > Alteromonadales > Colwelliaceae > Colwellia > Colwellia sp. MB02u-14. The sequence continues at coordinate 173,838 of NZ_JACGUX010000006.1, read as the reverse complement.
TGTTTTATGGTTTGTTGCTTTAGCAGGGCTAGGCGCACTTTGTTACTCTGTTTATTTACTTTATTCAGGCGTTCCCATCATGATGAATATTCCTGAAGAGAAAGGGTTTATTTATTCAAGTTCCGTGGTTACCTGTGGTCTAGTACTACTTGTTTCTTTAATGGCATTTAGCGCCATTATGTTAGGTATGGGTTTTGGCTCCGAATATGTATCGTAACGTTTTAGCGTTATCAGAACGACATTGTTAATCACTAATAGTATGCGGCATAAGTTCTTTTTATAATAAAAAGCCCGTTTGGCGTGAAGCTAAACGGGCTTTTTTTTAATACGATAAATCACTAGCTACTGTTATTAACTCGCTATTCGGCACCTTCGTTGTGCATATCAATAATTGAATCAGCATTTTTATCTGAATCTTCTTTATTATCATTGTTTCTCAAAGCGTCTAATCGTTCTAAATAGCCTTGGTTAATGTCTTTAGTAATATACTGACCATCGAACACTGATGTTTCGAACTGTTTAATTTCAGGGTTTACACTGCCTACAGCACTCACCAAATCTTCCAATGTTTGATAGATAAGTTTATCTGCACCAATTAACTGGCAAATATCGTCGACTTCACGTCCGTGAGCAATCAATTCATTGGCACTTGGCATATCAATACCATAGACATTAGGAAAACGAATTTCCGGGGCTGCTGAAGCGAAATAAACATTCTTAGCACCGGCAGAGCGAGCCATTTCAATGATTTGTCCAGAAGTGGTGCCACGTACAATAGAGTCATCAACCAACAAAACGTTCTTGCCAGCAAATTCAGTTGTTATAGCATTAAGTTTACGACGTACTGATTTTTTACGCTGCTCTTGACCAGGCATAATAAAAGTACGCCCAATATACCTATTTTTCACAAAACCTTGGCGATACGGAATACCAAGATGACGAGCAATTTCTAGCGCAGTATCACATGATGTTTCAGGGATGGGGATAACAACATCAATATCTATGTCTTCCCATTCTTTAGCTATTTTATCACCCAATTTTTTGCCCATTTCAACACGAGAACCATATACAGAAATTTTATCAATAGCTGAGTCAGGACGAGCAAAATAAACGTATTCAAAAATACAAGGGTTGTAAGCTGGGTTTTCTGCACATTGTTGACTGTGTATTTGTCCATCTTCAGTGAAATAAATTGCTTCACCAGGGGCAACATCTCGCACAAATTCAAAGTCGTTGGCATCAAGTGCTACCGACTCAGAAGCCACCATATATTCAGTGCCTGTAGCAGTTACACGCTTACCAAATACTAAAGGACGAATTCCATTTGGGTCACGAAATACAACCATGCCATGACCTATAATTAAGGCAACCGTTGCATAAGCGCCACGAATTCGCTTGTGCACATTACTGATCGCTTTAAAAATATCATCAGGTGTTAATTTTAAATTTTCAGTCAGTTGTAATTCATGACCAAGAATATTCAGTAATAACTCAGAATCAGACGTCGTATTAACATGACGACGTGCAACATTAAACAACCACTCTTTTAATTCTATCGCATTGGTTAAATTACCATTATGTGCGAGAGAAATCCCAAAAGGGGCATTGGCATAAAAAGGTTGAGCTTCTGAAGAACTTGAGGTGCCTGCGGTTGGGTATCTAATATGACCAATACCCATGTTACCTTGTAATCGCAACATATGACGTGTGTGAAATACGTCTTTTACCAAACCATTACCTTTGCGTAGTCTGAAGGTATTGTTATGAATAGTCACAATACCAGCAGCGTCTTGACCACGATGTTGCAGTACAGTTAATCCGTCATATAATGCCTGACCAACCGATGTTTTCCCAACAATGCCAACAATACCACACATGAGCTTACTCTCCACAGAACTAAGTTTAAAAGCGTTTTAAAGAAAATAAACGCTAAGTAAATAAAAATTATACTAATTAGTATCAGCCCCGTATTAATGGCACTGGAATAAAATTATTTCAAAAAGCTTGATGAATTTTTTAGGTATTCAAAAAACCATTCTACAATGAGTGTAAACTCGGGGATCAGTTGAGAACTTGTCCACCACGTGGTTGATGATGCAGGTGTAAAGGCATCCATAAAGAATAGCACAGCACTAATAATTAATACGCCACGTAATGCACCAAAAACAAGACCTAGTATACGATCGGTACCAGATAAACCCGTTTTACTGACGAGTTGACCAATTAAATAATTAACAAGTGCACCGAGAATTAACGTAGTGATAAAGAGAATAGCAATCGCAGCAGCATTACGAAGCGTTTGATCGGAAATATTAGTCAATAAACTGGAGAGGTTTACATAAAAATTACTGGCAATAAAAAAGGCACTGATCCAGATAACTAGCGAAACTGCTTCTTTAACAAAGCCGCGCACTAAGCTAATTAATGTTGAAATGCCTACAACTGCCAAGATGGCATAGTCTATCCAAACCATAAATTAAACGCTACCAATGAATACTTACCAGTATAATCAGGCGCGCATTCTAACAGGAATACGCCTTATTGTGCCAATCTTTTATTTTTACAGTGAATTATTTTGTTGGGTAGAAGCGAGCAACTTTACCTTGAACTCCAGTGAGATTTTCCAATGGAGTAATTTTTTCCATTAGTGAGCTTTTAATAAGTTCGGGGCCAATAAAGACTTTGATTAATGCACCATTTTTTGTATTTATCGGTTTAGTAAAAGCGGTGTAACCGTTGTCTTTAAGCTTGAGCAATAACTTAGCAACATTTTTTTTATGTCGAAAACTCCCTAATTGCACCACCCATGCTTGTTTTAATACTGACTTTTCCGGCAAGGTTTTTTCTGGTATTTTCTCGGTTAGTTCTTTTTCTGCACTCACCGTTGAATTATTTAAACGCTGAGCATCACTGTCTTTACCCTCAGTTTGAACCGCATATTTTATCGGTTGTTCCGCAGTCGGTAATTCATCATCTAGCGCAAGTTCATCACTCAATGCTTCATCTTTTATTTTTACAATTTTATCTTGAGGAAAAATCCGCGTATTCTTGTCAAATTCAACATGAGGTGGAGGTGGAATTTTTTCAAACTCATCTTGATAAGTCTTTTTATTGCCGTCAAGTAAATCTGGCAAAATAATAATAGCAATTGCAGCCACGATAATAGTGCCAACTAAGCGATTTTGAAAAGGTGTAGACAAATGAAACTCCCCGGCTGAAGTTAATAAAACTACAGCAGTAAACGTCTGACTTCAGCAACGGTATAAAATGATCCAAACACTAAAATAAGATCTGTTGCTGTTGAATTTTTGTTAGCCATTCTAAATGCCTGAGTAATATTGTCAAAACAATTAGCTGAATCTTCATTTAATGACAGTTTTTCGGCTAACTCTTTTGCGCTAGCGCCACGAGGCATTGATAATCCACCTAAATACCAATGATCAACAAGGGCTGATAATGGTCGAAAGGTATTGGCAATATCTTTGTCTTTTAGCATACCAGTAACGGCATAGAGTTTGTTGTACTGTTGTGATTTCAAGTATTCAACTAAATAACGCGCTGCTTGTGGGTTATGGCCAACATCCAGCAAAACACGACTGTTTAAACCTTTGCTCGTGAAAAGTTCTGTACGTCCAGCAACTTTTGTTGTTTGGATTAAAGCATTGATATTTTCAGTATTAAAAACAAACGAGAAATCTTTTAGTAGTGCCAAAGCTGTTAATGCTGTCGCTACGTTGTCTTGAGGTATAAAGGGTTTAGCTAACTTATTAACTCGCAGTTCACCAAATTTCCAGCACCACAAAGCGCAAAAGGGCTTGTTAGCCACTGATGGTAGCATTTTAATAGAAAAGTCATGCTCGCGCAGACTTACAAGCGCGTTGATGTTTTTGGCGTGTGTAAGCACAGATTTAGGACATTGAGTATCACCTATTACGACTTTTTGATTAGCTCGCATAATACCCGCTTTTTCAAAGCCAATGCTTTCACGGTTGTCCCCTAAATAAGCTTGGTGGTCTAAATCTATTGTGGTGATCACGGCAATATCAGCATCAATTAAATTTGTAGCATCTAGGCGTCCACCTAAACCAACTTCAAGAATAATGAAGGCTGGCTTTATTGCCATTAATACAATAAATGCAGCTAAGGTTGTATATTCATAGTAAGTCAGTGAAATATCGTCACGCTGTTCTTCTATTAGCTCAAATGCAGAGATCAATGATTGGTCGTCTATATCGATATTATTAATACGTAAACGTTCATTAAAATTTTCAATATGTGGTGAAGAATACACCGCAACCGTTTTATCATGAGCGAGCAAAGCATTTTCAATAAAAGCACATGTTGTACCTTTACCATTAGTACCTGCAACCGTGATCACTTGAGCAAAACTGAAATCGATATTTAATCGCTTGGCGACATGCGAAATACGTGTCAGACCCAAGTCAATTTCAGTTAAATGAATAGTTTCTAAATAAGAAAGCCATTGAGCTAGAGACTTTCTAGCAGAATGGCTTTTATTGTTTTTTTGCATAATATATTTATGAAACGTTAAGGCTTGGATGCCCCATGAATTTAGCTAACAGTCGAGACAGTGTATTTCGCATATCACGTCGATCAACAATAATATCAATAGCACCCTTCTCTTTTAAAAACTCACTGCGTTGAAAACCTTCAGGTAGTTTTTCACGTACGGTTTGTTCAATAACACGTGGGCCAGCAAAACCAATTAAGGCTTTAGGCTCTGCGACGTTAACATCACCTAGCATCGCTAAACTAGCTGATACACCGCCCATCGTTGGGTCAGTTAATACCGAAACGTAAGGTAAACCTTTTTCACTCATTTTTGCTAGTGCGGCACTCGTTTTTGCCATTTGCATTAATGAAAATAGTGCTTCTTGCATCCGCGCGCCGCCACTGGCAGAAAAACAAACAAGTGGGACATTATGCTCAAGGCAGTATTCAACCCCTTTAACAAACCTAGCTCCCACAACCGAGGCCATTGATCCGCCTAAAAATGAAAATTCAAAAGCCGCAGCAACAATTGGCATACCGTTGAGTTCGCCTCTCATAACAACAAGTGCATCTTTTTCACCGGTACTTTTTTGCGCCGCACTTAAACGGTCTTTATAGCGTTTTGAATCTTTGAACTTCAAGATATCTTGTGCTTCAAACTCTTCACCTAATTCAGCACGGTTATCTTTATCTAAAAAGCAATCGATTCGCTTACGTGCAGAAATACGCATGTGGTGATCACATTTTGGACAAACTGATAATAATCTATCAAGTTCAGCTTTATAAAGCACCGCATTACAAGAAGAGCACTTGCTCCAAACACCCTCAGGGATATTGCGCTTTTGTGTTGTCTTCGCTTTTGGGAGAATTCTTTCGATCCAGCTCATAATTTATTTTTGCCTTCTTTACCTAATATGTTCTTAGGAACATAAAAAAATTTGCCGCTATTGGTTTCAACCTATCAGCAAATTGTTAATTTTTGAATTACTCTAACTATAACCGACAATTAAAGCACATTTAGCCCTACTGTGAATACAAAAAACTGGTCTGTTTTGTTGGAATTAACAGTTTGTAATTGCTCATTCTGCCAATATTTATCTTAAAGTAAAAATAGTGGCCCCAGCGGAGGTTTTGGGATATTAAACTCTTGTGGGTAGTCGACACCAACAAAATATAAACCCGCAGCGGATGCCATCATACCAGCTACGCAACGATTTTTAGCTTCGAGTACTTCACCCAGCCACGCTACTGCTTCTAATTGTTGACCTACACGCATTAAACTACCCGCGATATTTCTCACCATATGGTGTAAAAAAGCATTGCCTTTTACATCAATAATAACAAAGTCGCCTTGGCGAGAAACATTACAGTGAATCAGTGTTCGAACCGGAGAGTGTGACTGACAATGAACCGTCCGAAAAGAAGTAAAATCATGCTTACCCAGTAAAGACTGAGCCGCCTGATGCATTAATTTTTCATCGAGTGGATAATGACAGGACGTTATTCCCTGACTTAAAATCGCAGACCTTAAACGATTGTTATTAATAACATAGCGATAACGACGTGCTGTTGCGCTAAATCGAGCATGAAAACTTTCATCAACTTGCTTCACCCACGAAACAGCAATGTCACTGGGTAAATTAGTATTAACGCCAAGTGTCCAAGCAACATCTTTACGCACTTTATCTGTTTCAAAGTGAATAACTTGGTTGGTTGCACTAACACCTGTGTCGGTCCTACCGGCACAAATAACTTCAATGTTTTCATCAGCAATTTTTGATAAGGCTTTTTCTACATTTTGTTGAACACTGACCGCATTTTTTTGTCGTTGCCAACCGTGATAACGACTTCCATCGTATTCAATACCTAAAGCGTAACGCATCAATAACTCCCAATTATAATGCGCACATTATCCAATATTTTAAGGTTTATGCCAATGAGGTTTTACATAATAGCCTCTAGCTATCAACGTTTAGGATTTTAATTGCCATTAAACACGATTATTTAAAGAGAATGAAGTAAACATCGTTGCTCTGTATTTGATTTATTGAACGCCGTATCAAATCATTCTGAATCGATTGAAGCCGCGCTTTAACCTCTCTCATCATTGGGCGTGGCGATATAAAAAAAGCCACAAAAGTGGCTTTAAATAAAAGGTTCAAGCGTGTTATTTATAAACTGATATTATCAAGTAATTGCTGAGCATCAAATTGTTGCTGTGCGTCGCCTTTTTCAACAACATCTTGAAGTATCACTTCAGCATTTTCATTGTCGCCAATTTCAATATAAACTTTGGCTAAATCCAATTTTGCAGCGATACCGTTATCGTCTTCGTCTTCGGCAGAGTTATCGCCAGAAAATTCAGGAAACTGACTTAATCCGACATTAAAATCAGTTTTATTGTAAGGTTCATCAGCATTTGTTGAGCCTAGACTATCGGATAATAAAGAGTCTACAGAAACAAAATCGTCTTCATCGCTATTAAAATCAATATTTAAATTATTATCACTATCTAGATCATCTCCAATCTCTAAAGCATCATCTAAGTCGAGACTAAAATCCTCTTCATCAATGACTATGTTGATTTCATCATCTGATTGCTCTGCTGCTAAGTCAACCGTATCTAGGTCGATATCATCAGTCGTAAAATTATCAGATAAATCTAAACCACTTGACGAGGGGGGCTGACCTTCTTCTATATTGGCGAGTAGTTCATCAAAGTCGACATTATCAAGGTCTTCAATCGCGTCACTCTCACTATTATAACTAACAGCACTGCTTTGTGTAGTTTTTTCATCAGCCAATAAATCCGCTAATACGTCACTATCGGTATAATCAGTTGATGATTCAGCCCCTTGATCATTCGCTGGTCCATCAGTAAGTATATCATCTCCAATATCTAACTCATTTGTAAGCGAGTTATCGCTGTCTGCAACTTCAGCCAACAGTGCATCTATGTCAAGTTCATCAGACAAGTTTTTGTTTTCGCTCGTGCTGACATCAGCGTCATCAATTGACTTTTCAATATTTTCATTAAGCAACGCACTAAAATCTACGGATAAGAACGGTGCGACATAATCATTTGTAAAGTTTTCAATAAGCGCTTTATTTTCACCTTCCGTTGTATCAATTTCATCTGCTGTTATATCAGCGTCTGCATGCATAGGCGATTCGTTGGAAGGCTGCCCTTCATTGCTCTGTATATCGCCAAGCAAACTGTCAATGTCATCAGATTCAGTTAAGTCTATATTTTCATTAATCTTATCTGCAGCTAAATCATCAAGCGGATCAACAATATCATCGGCCGTAATAGGTTTTGACACCTCTCTAGGGTCGGCCATTGAGTCTAATAACGCATCAATGTCGTCAGGATCTGAAATTTCAAAATTTTCAGGCTTCTCGTTGAGTTCTGCAACGGCACTTTCTTTAACCATTGAGTCCATCAAGGCATCAATATCATCTGGGTCTGTTAGCTCTGTCGGACTGTCATTAACCACTTCAGGTATATGATCAGCAGGTTCAGCTGCTGCTATTGAATCCATCAAGGCATCAATATCATCTGGGTCTGTTAGTTCTGTCGGACCGTCATTAACCACTTCAGGTATAGGATCAGCTGCTGGAGCTGCTGCTATTGAATCCATCAAGGCATCAATATCATCTGGGTCAGTCAGCTCTGTCAGACCGTCATCAACCACTTCAGGTATAGGATCAGCTGCTGGAGCTGCTGCCATTGAATCCATCAAGGCATCAATATCATCTGGGTCGGTCAGCTCTGCAGGACCGTCGTCAACCACTTCTGCGGTAGGTGCTGCTGCCATTGAATCCATCAAGGCATCAATATCATCCGGGTCGGTCAGCTCTGCAGGACCGTCGTCAACCACTTCTGGGGTTGGTACTGTTGGAGCTATAGAGTCCATCAACGCATCGATATCGTCAGGGTCAGTGAGTTCAGCAGGCGCTTCCACTACCGAGTCCATCAACGCATCAATATCGTCAGGGTCAGTGAGTTCAGCAGGCGCTTCCACTACCGAATCCATCAACGCATCGATATCGTCAGGGTCAGTGAGTTCAGCAGGCGCTTCCACTACCGAATCCATCAACGCATCGATATCGTCAGGGTCAGTGAGTTCAGCAGGCGCTTCCACTACCGAGTCCATCAACGCATCGATATCGTCAGGGTCAGTGAGTTCAGCAGGCGCTTCCACTACCGATTCCATCAACGCATCGATATCGTTAGGGTCAGTGAGTTCAGCAGGTGCCTTTTCATCTGTAGCTTCATTTAATAAATCATTAAGTAAATCTTGACCTAATTCGCCTCCTTCTAATACTTCTCCTGCCGCCTCTTCCTTGCTTGTATCTTCTTCATCCTCGTCACCAAGACCTGAAAGTAAAGAGTCTAAATCACTTTGATCTAACTCTCCACCTTCTAGCTCTTCACCATCAAGTGATATATCTTCCAAATCATCTAAATCATCAAGTCCATCTAAGTCATCTAAGTCATCTAAATCTTCATCTAAATGAATAACATCATCAAGTAACTCATCATCTAGGGAGCCTAAGCCATCGTCATCGTCAGAAAATAATGAATCATCCAAATTAAGATCATCTTCATCTAGGTCCATTGACAGTTCATCGTCTAAAGATAACTCATCATCGAGCGATAATTCATCATCAAGGGAGAGTTCACTGTCTAAAGTCCCAAGTGTTTCTTCTTTATTTTCAGGCTTTTCTTGTTCAGCTGCTTTTGACTTTTTAGGCTTAGCAACGTTTTCTACTTCACCACTTTTCTTACGACGTATTAACCAAGCACCAAACATTATGGCACTCAATGCTGGCAAGGTTGACATAAGTATCTTGAACCAAAGTTGTGACGTTATCCCTTCATTTTCAAGTTCAATTTTTTGTTTTTCTAATAATAGTTCTTGCTCTCTCGCTTCTGCCTTTTCTAGTAGTTTTTGTTGAAGCGCTATAACATCATTAAGCTGAAGCTTTATTTCTTTGCCTTTTGCTACTTCATTTTGCATGACATCGAGCTGTTCATTGAAATTACTTAAACGAGAATTAAGATTTTCATTTTCTTTGAGTATCGCTTGCAAGCCATCAATGGAATCTAAAACATCATTTTGAATAGTTTCTAAGCGAACCGTTTGCTTTGTATCTATTTCTTCAAGTTGTGCATTAATTTCTTTTTTTGTTGCGTCTAAATCTTTCTTTTTAATGGCGAGTTCAGCGGGAGGAACAACTTTTTTCTTCACTGTTTTAGCGACTTTCTTTTGCCATGTTTTATCATCAGTCGTTGATTTACTTTTTGCCTGCACGGGATTTATTGCACGCATTTCATCAATAGACGGTAATTTTAAATATTGTCCGTTATTAAGATGATTTAAATTATTTTCTTTAAATGCTTGAGGATTTTTTTGATATAGCGCCTGCATCACTTGATAAACAGATAACGCTGGGTCTGGACGAACTTTTAAAGCAATATTCCATAGGGTATCTTTTGACGTAATAGGTCCATATTGATCATACGGAAACATATCCGTAGCTTTAGGTCCCCTAATACGAATACCGCCTTCTTCAAAGGCGAATAGAGAAACACTAAATGTAGTCATGCTTATAAATATTACCTGCCATAGGCACAGGCGTAATAATCGATGCATCAAGTTTCCTAATTATTTTTATTTATTGCCAATAGTTTGGCACTTTAAGCCTAGAGAAAGTAAAGCAAATTCTATTCCAACCTTACTCTTACGACCTATATGATAGCAAGTAAATACCAAGAGTTTTAGTCATAACGAAACAAAAAAACTCGTCGTTAACTATAACGACGAGTTTTGATTTTTCTTTAATAAATCTTAAGGTTAACGAGCATTTAACCTGAACTAACTCACTTGGGGTAATTTATGAAAGGTAGTCTTTAACCAATAACTCTGCAATTTGTACACTGTTAGTTGCTGCACCTTTACGTACATTGTCAGCAACAACCCACATATTTATACCGCTACTGTGACTAATATCTTCACGAATACGACCAACATAGGTTGCATCTTTTCCGCTTGCATCGCCTATCTGGGTTGGAAAGTCTTCGTCATTACGACAAACAACAAGTCCTTGAGCTTGCTCTAATAAATCTTTAACTTCTTCAGCTGAAATAGGTGTTCCTGTTTCAATATGTAACGATTCACCATGACCAAAGAATACGGGGACGCGAACGGCAGTTGGGTTAACAAGTACATTTTCGTCACCAAGAATTTTTTTAGTTTCCCATACCATTTTCATTTCTTCTTTGGTGTAGCCATTATCCATGAACACATCAATTTGAGGGATAACATTAAAAGCGATTTGACGAGGAAAATGTTTTGTTTCAACAGGCTTTCCGCTTAATAAATCTGCAGTTTGTTTTGCTAGTTCGTCTATTGCTGCTTTACCGCCACCAGAAACTGATTGGTAAGTGGAGACGTTAATACGATTAATACCCACAGCATCATAAATAGGCTTTAACGCCACCATCATTTGAATCGTTGAACAATTAGGGTTAGCGATGATATTACGGTTGCGATAATCAGCTAATGCACTTGGGTTAACTTCAGGGACGATCAGAGGGATATCTGCGTCGTATCTAAACTCTGAGGTATTATCAATAACAATACAACCTGCTTCACCAGCAATAGGTGCAAATTTAGCAGATACTGAACCACCTGCTGAGAAGAAACCAATTTGTGCTTGGCTAAAATCAAAATGGTCAGCGTCGAGTACTTCAATACTCTCCCCATTAAAATCAATAAATTCACCGGCTGAACGTGCACTAGCCAGCGGATATAATTTATTAATTGGAAAATCACGTTCTTCTAATAACTCTATGATGGTTTTACCCACCAAGCCTGTTGCGCCTAAAACGCAGACATCAAATTTTTGTGCCATATCACTCTCTCTTTACTTTGAAAAACAGTGCACTAATGCGCTACTGCTTAAGAAAACCAAGATGATGTGGCACATCACTCTTGGCTTGATTCGACATGGTTACTTTAACCGAAGAAAACTCCCTACGAGCTGGATAAGTTTTTCTGATATGGTCAAAGCCATGACTTAAAACTGTTTGTCTGAAAATTCCATCATCACGGCGTACATCGTAAACCATTTTTACTAGCTGGTTTAGTAGTATTTGCTCGAACGGTTGATTAATTTCAACTTCGGTTATTGACGCTCGTGGTAAAAAATCACTTAACTGCTTATCTACCGGTATTTCAAGCTGCTTACATAATGCCTGATAGAGTATTTCCGTACCACGTGCTTTTCCTTCTAAGCTATAACCAGCAATATGTGCAGAGGAGATTTCAGTATAGGCAATAAGCTCGTGTAATATATTGGGTTCATTTTCCCATACATCTAAAACAAGCTTTACCCCATGCCCCTGCTTTTTTAGCGCCAGTAACGCTTTATTATCGATAACCTCACCACGACAAGCGTTAATTAGAATTTGGTGATCATTGAGTTGCTTTAATCGATTTTCGTTGAGTAGGTGGAAAGTTGGATGGTCGCCATTCTCCACAATAGGCACATGCAATGAAACTACATCACAAGAAAGTACGTCTTCGAGTGATGAATAATGATGCTTGTCTTTACTGTTTTTTTTCTGTTGAGCTTCAAGTATAGGATCGCAAATTAAAGCCTTAATACCTAACGCTGATAACTTTTCGCTTAACCGAGTACCAGTATTACCACCACCAACAATTCCTATGGTTAACGATAACAAGTCAATTAAGTAACGTTCTGCTAAGACAACCAAAGCACTGATCACATATTCAGCAACTGAAATTGCATTACAGCCAGGAGCAGAAGTAAACGTAATGCCTCGTTCACTTAAATAGTTTTGATCAATATGGTCAACACCAATCGTTGCCGTACCGACAAACTGACAAGTTGAATTACTGGCCAATAACGCTTGATTAACTTTAGTTATCGACCGTACTAATAAAACATCAGCACTTTTCGTTTGTTGGGCGGTTAACTCACGACCAACAAATGCGTGTAATTGACCTAAGTCGCCAAAAAACGCTTGGGCAAAGGGCATATTTTCATCGTAAAAAATATTCATGGTTTAGAGGCTTAAGGTAATTATTGAACAGATGAAAGCTATTGTAGCTTAAATGCAAAAAAGCCACTATAAAGTGGCTTTTTAAATAAAAAAATATTAATCGTTATTTGTATTTTTGCATAACTAAAGTCGCGTTAGTGCCACCAAAACCAAAACTGTTAGACATAACCAAGTTAAGGTCTACGTCACGTTTTTCTGTAACAATATCTAAGCCTTGTGCTTTTTCATCTAAATTATCAATATTGATAGACGGCGCAACAAAGCTGTTTTCCATCATTAATAATGAATAAATAGTTTCGTGAACACCTGCAGCGCCAAGTGCATGGCCTGTCATTGCTTTAGTTGCACTGATCGCTGGAGAATCTTTGCCAAACAATTCTTGAATGGCACCAAGCTCTTTAACATCACCAACTGGTGTAGAAGTACCGTGTGTGTTTAAGTAGTCAACTTTACCTTCAACACCTTGCATGGCTTGTTGCATACAACGCACAGCGCCTTCGCCACTTGGAGCTACCATGTCATAACCATCTGAAGTTGCGCCGTAACCGACAATTTCAGCATAAATATGTGCGCCACGTGCCAATGCATGTTCAAGCTCTTCAACAACTACCATACCGCCGCCACCAGAAATAACAAAACCATCACGATCGCTATCGTAAGTGCGTGAAGCTAATTCAGGTGTGTCGTTACGACCCGCAGATAATGCGCCCATTCCATCAAACATCATCGCTAAAGACCAATGAACTTCTTCACCACCGCCAGCAAAAACAATGTCTTGTTTGCCCAGTTGAATAAGTTCCATTGCATGGCCAATACAATGCGCGCTTGTTGCACAAGCTGAACTGATTGAATAGTTAACACCTTTAATTTTAAATGGCGTAGCTAAACAGGCTGAAACGGTACTGCCCATCGTTTTGGGAACAGCATAAGGACCGACACGACGAATACCACGGCTACGTAGTGTGTCAGTAGAAATAACGATATTTTCTGATGAAGCGCCACCTGAGCCAGCAACAATGCCAGTACGAAAATTTGAGACTTGATCGTCTGTTAATTTTGCATCAGTAATGGCTTGTTCCATCGCGATGTAGGCATAACCTGCGGCGTCACCCATAAAACGAAATGCTTTACGATCAATATGATCTTTAGGCTCAATCGTTGGTTTGCCCCAAACATGGCTTTTTAAACCTGCTTCTGCAAAGCTTTCCGACTGACTAATACCTGAACGGCCTGCTTTAAGAGATGATAAAACTTCTTCCGCATTGTTACCGATACTCGATACAATGCCTAATCCGGTGATCACTACACGTTTCATTTGAATAACCATTTAAAAATTGAAAAATCAGGCATATCATACAGAAATTTGCCCATAAACTGGTCTGCTCAGTGTACACGTGTACACTGGTTTTTACAATTTTATGACAGATACTTTTAATTTACGCTAAAATACTATCTTTAGCGCTTGAAAACCAATGGATTTAATAAATACTTGTGATTAAACAACAAAAAAATTTAAATACGCCGCTTGAAAGAAAAGGCTATCAAATTAGACCCGTTATTAAGCAACCCGAAAGTGTTGCTATTATTGGTGGTGGCGTTGCTGCTGCTTGTGTTGCTTATGCGTTGACTCAAAAAAATATCAAAGTAACACTTTATTGTAAAGATAAAGAAATTGCCCAAGGCGCTTCGAGTAATCATGTCGGTGCATTATTTCCACTTATTCATCAACAAGTTGATGATATTAGCTTATTTTACCAACAGGCATTTTGGCATGCACTAAAATGTTATAAAGATTTATACAGCAAAGGGTTTGTTTTTAGTCATGATTGGTGTGGCTTACTTGAAATTTCCTACAAAACAGCTTTAGAAAAAAGACAAGAAATTTTCGAGCAAACCAACCCTTGGTCAAAAGAATTAATTACCAGTATAAATGCAGAGCAAGCATCGCTATTAGCCGGTATTACACTTGAACACGGTGGGTTGTTTATGCCCAGCGCTGGGTGGATAGCACCCGGTGAATTAGTTCAACAGCTATTTAGTGCGGCACAGCAAACTCAGCGGTTGTCGATAAAAAATCAAGTAAACATTACCGCACTTAACCAGCAAGACGACGAGAGTTGGCAGCTAACTACAAACAAAGGCATAATAAATGAAAAAGTTGTTATTTTTTGCGGCGGTGCTGAATCTATTAAACTCAATATTATTGATGAATTACCACTGAGTTCTGTGCGTGGTCAAATAACAAATATGGCAACGAACGAGCAGATTAAAAACCTATCTACCGTTATTTGCCACAAAGGTTATCTAACACCTGCACACCAGCAACAACATTGCATCGGCGCGACATTTGAAAAAGACAGTTTCGATATTGTGGCAACAGATGCTGGCGATCAATATAATTTAACCATGTTAGAAAAGTGCCTGCCTAAATTAATATCATGGCGCGAACAAGACGTTACCTCGAGTAAAGCTCGTTTACGCTGTATGACACCAGATCACTTACCGGTTGTGGGCGCTATGCCTGATATAGCCCAGCATAAAAGCAGCTACGCCCATTTAGCAAAAGATAAAAACTGGCGTTATCAAGAACCTGCACCTGTGATTAAAAATCTATACGTACTTACCGGTTTGGGTGCTAGGGGCTTATGTACTGCGCCGCTATTAGCCGATATTTTGACTGCTGATTTAACGGGGGGCGAATATCCTGTTGGCAAACAAGAACTTTTTAACTTATCACCCAACAGGTTTGTTATTCGCGATATTATTCGTCGTAAATATTTATAGTATTTAATAAAGGCTGTTATTACTAAACTGATACAAATGATTGTTTAAGGTCTAGCCAATAGTCTTGTACTATTTTTCTATCTTGTGGGCTTAACTCAGTACGAGCGGCTTGTAGTTTTTCATCAATGCTTGTTGCAAGTGCGGGCGAAAGTACCTGCGATTCGTCACCAAATTCAATGACCGACAAGCTGATAAAACCACGTAAGTAGCTACTGGCAAATAATTGGTCATCACTGATATCTTCATCAAATAAATTATCTAAATATAGATAAAATGCGGCAATATTTTCAAACGATTTTTTTTCTTTAATTGACATAGTTCTACTTATTTTTCAGTGTTAAATTTTATGAGTGGCTTAGCAACATTATCTTCAAAATATTATCATCAGAGAATACTTTCAAAAGAACATATTGAAAGCACGTTATTGTGGACTTGCCACAGGATACAATACTTGATCGTTATAACCGGTTATTACCGGTAAATAACCTGATAGCGCTATATCTAAATCGCTGTCACCAGTATCAGCTATCAAAGGTCTTGATGATAAGGCGGATAATTTGGCTTTCGTAGCAATAATTAAAATATTTTCTTTCCCAATAGCGCGGATCACTCTTGGGCTGAGCTGTTGATTACCGCGGCCAAAAATATGTCCTTGTCCACCAATCAACGTGATCACCAATTTAATCGTTTTAGTCTTTGATTTAGCACGAGCGATTGCTTGCCATAATTGAGGTTCAGTCACATCACTCGCCAGTAAACTTTGTTGTTCAACAAGATCAACCCCAAGCAATGTATTCTCTAACGCCAATTCCTCCATTAAAAATGCCGTCGTTGAACCTGAGCCGATAACAAAGAGATCATCATCCATTTCATTAATCACATGGGCTGCAATATCTTGCAGTACTAATTCATCAAGCTCTTTCCCCCCCGACTTTACCGCTTGTACAAACCGTAGTTCAGCAGGGATTTGCATCTCACCATATCGTTTAGCTTTAACAATACCATCTCGAAAGAGTGATTCATCAATATCCATCACATCAGCTTCGGTGAGTGTTACTAATTGGTTGGTGATCATCATTTCAACAACGCGTCCAGCCGCTTTAGGCGTAACCGCGTAAACACCAGAGTGAATTTTACACCCTGCTGGAATACCTAATACTGGACATTTATCTCCCACTATTTTACAAACATTTCGTGCGGTGCCATCTCCGCCTGCAAATAATAATATATCAATGTTTTTAGCCAATAAAGCCTGTACGGTATTTTCGGTATCTTCAGCCGTTGTATGTTCAGTATCCCTGGTTTGAAAAACAACTTCAGTGGTAAAGCCAAGCGCTTTAGCGGTTTTTTCTCCCATAAGATCATTCGCACAATAAATGGTTATTTGATCCCGATATGGTAGAAGAATAGATAGCGCTAAACTTGCCCGTTGGTTTGCTTTTGCTGTAGCACCAAGTGCTAAGGCTTTTTCTGCAATGTCGTCACCGTCACTACCTTTTAGTGCAACACTGCCGCCAATGCCTGCAATAGGGTTGATGATAAAACCTAAACTAAATTTTCTCACTATTTATCCTATTCATCGCTACAACACAAAATGTGTACGGGTTAATGGTAATGGCGTTTGATAAAAGTTTGCCAATGCGACAATGAATTTTTGTGCATCATTTGGAAAACCTGAATTTAAGTAATGTATTACTTGCTGATAAACCGCGCGTTTAAAAGCTATACGATCGGTAGTGCCCATTCCCGATAAGTTGTCTATTGAAACATCAAAGCATTTCCCTGTTGACACACTAAGGGCCCACTCAATTGCTTGTGGTTTAATTTCTACTTGTTCAAATTGTTCTTGCTGTATTTGATCTCGCCCATCAGGGGTATACCAATAGCCAAAATCTTCTTTTAATCTTCGAGCAGGTCCCGCTAAACACCAATGTGCGATTTCATGCAAAGCGCTGGCATAAAAACCATGAGCAAAAATTATTTGGTGATACTCGCACACATCATCTGCAGGGGAGTATAAAGGTTCGTCCCCTCCTTTAATCAAGCGAGTATTAGTACAGGCACTAAATGTGTCATTAAAGATGTTAATTAAATCTCGGTATTGTTCAGGCATCTATGGGTTCTGGCATTTATAGCGTAAGTAAAATTGACAACGTATTCTAACCAAAACTCTTTAGGCTTGCACTGGCTATTTTCATTAAACTACACTTTTAAATAACGAAGTAAAGTGAACAATAGTCGCTTGTTTGAGACGTGATTTATTTTATTTAAAATCTTTATTATTTTATAACGACATTTAGTTTTTAATTTGTTATCTTGATATAGCAAATGCTAATTTATTGTTACATCTTAAGACGATAAATATGTCATACCTTATCGCCTAGATAAGCAAAAAGGACTCAATAATATATGGATAGGGATAGGGATAAAGTATGGGTCCAATAAATGGAGTTAAATTCAACGCCTTTTTTTTAATTAATAGCGCCGAAAATAAGATAACAGAAAATGCACTTCATCATTCTACTCTTCAATTTACAGATTTAGTTAAAACGTGTGATATCGATATAATCTCAGCAAAAAATTTACCCAGCATTGATCAATCTAAAGACTTTGATTTGATTTTTATTGATGTAGATAGTTTTAATTTTACTGATGACATACCCTGTGAAATACAGAGGCTTGCGAACAGTACACGGGTTGTTTTATTTAATGCAATAGACAACATATATCATGAAAAAAAACTATTAATATCAAACATTGCCGGTATTTTTTATCGAAAGGATCCTCTTGATATGATCTTACGTGGCATCACAAAATTACAAAAAAATGAGCGATGGTTTAAGCGAAAAACAATGAACAGTGCACTGAGCGAGTTACTTATTAAAGTGAATAAGTCAAATCAGCTTCCTGATAATAGCCAACAACAATCAATAAGTTTACCTAGCCTAACACGCCGGGAGAATACCATTATAGGCTTAGTTTCACGTGGTGCAAAAAATCAAGAAATTGCAGACCAACTCCACATTAGCCCCAATACAGTAAAAACTCACCTCTATAGTATTTTTCGAAAAACGAGTTCGCGAAATAGAATTGAGCTGATAAGTCGAACACAACATTTTATACCCACGATAAATTAAATACGAATGTTAAAAACCACACAAAAAAGCCAGTGATTAATCACTGGCTTTTTTGTGTGCATTTATCATTATTATGTGTCAGCACGCCATACTTTGCGGGCGATACCTTTCACTACTAATTCGGTAATGGCTTTTTCAATCGCTTGTTGTACACAGACATGCATTGGCTCGTTTTCACTAAAGCCCCCTTCCATCTCAGCTAAACGTTTAAAGCTAACATAGCGAAAAAAACCAGCACGAACTTCTTGGCTCAAAACCTTTTTACTGGTTGATACCGACACAAGAACTTGCCCTGTGCGAACGTCAACCGCACGCATATAAACCGTTATTTGGTCTTCACGATAAAGCTCTGACGCACCAATACCAAAATATTCCGCACCAAACCCACCGGTTTTAGTATTAGAGTCATAGCTAATAATTCCACCTTCAAGTAGTATTTTCGCGGTAGTCAGTGGTGGTAACTCAATATTTTCTGTCGCTTTATTTGCTTGATTAGCCGCACGGGTAATTTTTCGCTCGGTTAACACATTTTGCAAACCTTCACGTTCTACCGGTAAAAACCAGTCAGAATCACTTAATGCTTGCATCAAAATTGACGTTGCCCCTTGCGTTACTGCCGTCGAAAATGAGCTTACATTCGCTTGCGGTTTATATTGTCCTGTTTGGTCTCGATAAGCGTACACCGACACAGGTATTGCACCTTTAGGTTTAGGTAATGCTTTGAGTTCTTTAAAGCTTTCTAGGGGCAACATTTTTGTCGCAAACGACTGCTTTGGAGGAAATAAATTACTCGCAGAATCCAGTACACTACAAGCCGACAAAAGGCCAACAAGGCTCACGATTATAATTTTTTTCATCTGATTATCCAAACTTCGGTATTTCAATTATGGTCACTTTCCCTGTCAATAAATCAGTAATTTCTATAGTGATACTGTCACTATTAGCAGACAAAATATCAATTTGATAATCGCCACTAATAAAGGTGCTATCTTCTCCATTATTGAATTCCGCATTTTCGCCTAATACGGTATCTTTATATTTACTGACAATATCACTGAGTGTCGCACGTTCAAGGGCATCGGATACCTTTTCCTCAAAACTTTTCTTGCTCTGAGCGGCTTTATGTTTATTTTGCGCTTGTGCTTTACCTAATAGAAAACTGCCGTTTAACGCACTGCCTCCAAAACTTGGATTAATAGGTGTGTATACTAACTCTGAACTCACTGCGTAACTGCTTACGCTAATATGAGCCACTAAAGCTATAATTAATTTTTTCATGATTACCTCCCTTTAATTACCAACCATTCCCAACCATATCAACACTATTTTGACTATATTGTGTCTGTGACATGGCATCAATCAATATAAATATCGCTTGTTCTACTTTTTCTTTAACGGGTGATTGACGGCGCCCAAAATGAGTAACATAAATTATGCGACCATTAAGCAGTAGACTAAGTTTAGTGCCCGCTCTTGGCACTATTTGCTCAATTATTTGAGCATTTATGCCTTGTTTATTTGGAATATCATGCCACAGCTGACTAAATTTAAAATAGAAATCATGGCCTAAACGACTCTTGGTATTATCAAGGAGTAAACCTCCAATTTCTACTTCGCTTGTCGCATGACACAAAGGTGTAAATAACAGGGTGAATATTACTCCCCATAAGCATTTATATTTAGGCATATTATAATAGATAAAAAGGGGCTTTAAGCCCCTTATTAACACTTAAATTAATAGAGAATTATTGTTGCACAATTACTGCAGTATTCCAATCACCCACTTGCGTAATAGAAACAACACCAGAGTCACTGATAAATGAACCTTCAACAATGTTACCATTACCTACTTGACTTATATTAAATGCGATATTAGCACCTCCAATAAGCATAGTTTCACCACCTTCTCCAGTGATTAAGTTTTCATCGCCTATTTGTTCAATACCAATTTGGTGGTTGCTACCTTCAACTAAAATATCCAAGGCATTCAACTCACCCGTTTGAGTGATATCAATAGTATTAGCATTACTGTTGATAATAGTACTTAGCATAACCACCGCATCGTTAGCGAAACCCGTTTGAGCAATTTCAATATCATTTTCGCTTGTGGTCAACTCATTGTTGTCAGTTGAAGCCTCTAAAACAACAACATTTTCATCACCTGCTTGCATCACGTCAATATTATTGTTGTTGCCGTTAAAATTAACTACGTGACTTTCGTTCAAACTGCCCAATTGTACTGAAGTGTATTCATTATTATTGCCAATGGCACCAATGTAACTGATATTGCTATCACCAACTTGTACATAGTTAAAATCGTTGTCATCACCGATCACATCAAAACTAGCAGCGTTTGCGTTGCCGTTTTGCATAATATCCGTAGTGTTAGCAATACCTGTATAAATAGATGATTCAGCTGTATTATTATCACCTTCTTGATCGATAGATATTTCGTTTTGATCACCATCAACTGAAGCAATAGTTACTCGGTTACGCGCCCCCTCTTGTTCGATAGCAAGTTCGTTAGCATCACCTGTGATCGCTGAGACAGTCGCCACACTCCAATAACCGTCTTGAACAGCTTCAACAATATTGTTGTCACCCCGAATACTGGTAATATAAGTTTCATTCCATTGACCATCTTGTACAATATCGATCGTATTATTAGAGCCGGTTAACTCTGAGTTAATTGCCCAATGACCGCCTTCGCCTTGGTCAACAACAACTATATTACTGTCGCCAACAACTTCATTAATAGCGCGATTACCAAAACCTAAATAACCAGTACCTAACTGAGTCACTTCAATAGCGTTTTCATCACCCGTAACGTTATTCTCAGTTTCGTTAATATCACCCTCTTGTTCTACGAACAACTCATTATTGTTGCCGACATATGTGCCAACCGCTAAGTTGTCATTACCTACTTGTACTATCTCAGCTATATTGCCTTCACCGATCACCGTAAAGCCAGAGCCGTTAACATCACCTTCTTGAAGAATGATTGTTTCGTTACCTAAAGCAGCACCATCAGTAGAGGTTTGTGACAACATAATCACATTACCTACTGCATTAGCCATTAGATCTGATTGAATAATAACCGCTTCTGTTTTTCCCTTTGTTTCTTCACCAGCGAATGCTGTTTGATTTAGGCCAAGAGCCATAACAACAGCGCAAGTGATTAATGATTTGTTAAGTTTCAAAATATATCCTTATTTTTATTTTTTAATTTATGTGAGTAAACAATCGGCTCACAAAGATGATTAATCGATAAGCAGCTTTTGTCTTATCTGTAATGGCGTTTTGTATTCCCATAGATGTTTGACAATAATAACGAATAGTATTATTTAAATGATTTTTCAGTGAAGATAAGGACTT
Organism: Colwellia sp. MB02u-14; assembly: GCF_014076915.1. Classification (NCBI taxonomy): domain Bacteria; kingdom Pseudomonadati; phylum Pseudomonadota; class Gammaproteobacteria; order Alteromonadales; family Colwelliaceae; genus Colwellia; species Colwellia sp. MB02u-14. Next base: position 151,935 of record NZ_JACGUX010000006.1, on the reverse strand, counting down.
AATCGTAAATACCTTTATCCGTTTTCACTGTAATAAGCAGGCTTTATTTATTGATGTAAAATCTCACTTTATGAGCTTTTACATCCGCTTATTAAAAAAGACTAAACAATGATAAATAAGCACTTTGTATAGGTTCATATCACAAACCTAAAAAATCTAAAGAAACTCAATTCGTTTTACTACGTTGCATTAAAAACTGTACGTTATTTCCCAACAAATGAAAATCACCCTATTTTATCATTCCAATAAAACCATAAAAAACAATAAATTAAATAAAAAAACAACAATGAAAAAATAAAAAATCAAACCTCTCATAAAAAAGGACTACAAAGGTCACTTAAAAAACGAAGCCCAAAAAGTAGTAAAAAAGTAGTAAAAACGATAAATACACACACCTAAAGTAATGAAAAAGTCGTGTTTGTTACATTTTAATAGTCACAACCCTATTTTTATGAGTAAAGTAATAAGGTTGCGTATACTCATAGTAAGCAAAAATTTTTAAATAAAGGAATGTAGCCTAGTCATTATCTTTAGGCTAAAAATAATTTGAACAAAATACTAAATAAACATGGAGCAAAACATGAAAACAAAATTATCAGCTTTAACATTGGCGTTACTGCCTTTGTTCGCTAATGCATCATTAGACCTTAGCTCGAAAGAAGGTCTTACTTATAAATCAGACTCAATAATTGTTGTCTATAGAGATAGCGCATCTAAATTTGACCGTCGTGCTGCTCGCAGCATAGTGCGAGCTAAAATTTCTGATTTAAACAATGACGAAATTGATGATAAATATCGTAACTTGAAAGAAGGTCGTATAGCGAAATTTACCCTTGATAATATTTCAGTAAAAAGTGCGCTTGAAAAACTCCGTAAAAATCCTGCTGTTTTATATGCAGAGCCTGATTACATCGTTCATGCAAGCGTTATACCTGACGATAGTAGCTTCGCTGACCTTTGGGGCATGAACAATACAGGTCAATCAGGCGGTGTTGCAGATGCAGACATTGATGCACCTGAGGCATGGGATATATCAACAGGTAGTCATGATGTGATCGTGGGAGTTATTGATACCGGTGTTGATCATACACACCCTGATTTAACGGCAAATATCTGGTCTAACCCTGGCGAGATCGCTGGTGACGGCATTGATAACGATGGCAATGGCTACATTGATGACATTCATGGCATTAACGCTATTAGCGGCGTAGGTGATCCAATGGATACCGGAGGACACGGTAGCCATGTTTCAGGTACGATTGGCGCATCAGGCAATAACGGTTTAGGTGTTGTGGGTGTTAACCACGATGTCTCTATTATTGGTTGTAAATTCCTTGGTGATCAAGGCGGTACTACTTCAGATGCAATAGCCTGTATTGATTACTTTGTCGGCTTGAAAAATAACGGCGTAAACGTCCGGGTAACCAACAACAGTTGGGGTGGTGGTGGATTTAGCCAAGCACTTTCTGACGCAATAACCTCTTCTGAAGAAGCAAACATTTTATTTGTCGCTGCAGCCGGTAACGATGCATACGACAACGATGCGCAAAGCAGCTACCCTTCTGGCTACCCACATGACTCAGTATTAGCGGTAGCAAGTACAACGCGTACTGATAGTATGTCTAGTTTTTCACAATGGGGCTTAACCACTGTTGATTTAGGTGCACCAGGCTCAGATATTTTATCAACAATACCCGGTGGTGGTTACGCATCATATTCAGGCACTTCGATGGCGACGCCACATGTTACCGGCGCAGCTGCTTTAGCATGGTCAGTAAACCCTGAACTGAGTGCGATAGAAATGAAAGCACTCTTAATGAGCTCTGGTGAGGATAACGCTGCACTTGCAGGTAAAACAGTATCAGGAAAACGCTTGAACGTTAATAATGCACTAAACGATGCTAATCCAACACCAGGCTTTACACTTGCAGCAACACCGGGTTCAAACACTATTGAAGCTGGTGCAACCGCAACTTACAGCTTTAACGTTGGTTCTGTTGCCGATTGGGACGGTGAAGTTAGCTTAACTTTAGATGGCTCACTTGCTGGGGCAACATTATCTACAGATACGGCTACACCAGGAGCTACGTTTGAACTGAGTGTACCAACAACAGCGGAAACACAATGGGGTGAATATACTTTTGTGGTAACGGGAACAAGTGATGATTTAGTTAAAGCATCTACTGTTCGCTTAATGGTTAATCCACAAGGGTTGAACGAGTTTACTTACACGAATGATGAGGTTGTTAGTATTCCTGATAACAATGCAGAAGGTATTTCTTCAACCATTAATGTTGCAGATGAACTTACCGTTTTTGCTTCTGATATTTATGTAAATATTACTCATACGTGGATTGGCGACTTAACCGTCATGTTAACATCTCCTTCAGGGACTACTGCACCACTGCACAGTGCATCAGGTGGCGGCGACGATAACATTGATAGTACCTTTAGCTCTTCCGCTTTCAACGGCGAAGTAGCCACTGGTGACTGGATATTAAGTGTTGCTGATAATGCAGCGGCAGATACCGGCACATTAAACAACTGGGCACTGACTATTACTGGTATTGGTGAAACACTTCCTAGCGCACCGCAAGCGAGCTTTACTTATGAAGCAGACGGTCTAACCGCTACATTTACTGATAGCAGTAGTGATAGAAATGACGATATGGTTAGCTGGGATTGGAACTTTGGTGACGGTGCTATATCGAGCGCACAAAACCCTGTACATTCTTTCGCAGCAACGGGTAACTATGAAGTTACACTTACCGTAACGGATAGCGAAGGTTTAAACAGTACAGAAAATATGCTGGTAAGTGTTTCATCAGTCAGTATTGAAGCCGCAGTTAAACGTGCATACAAGTCTCGTTTAGGTCGCTTACGTGTTGATATTACTTGGGAAGGCACTTCAGCTGATAGGGTAGATATTTTCCGTAATGGTGTAAAAATTGATACGGTCGAAAATACGGGTATTTACCGTGACCGTGAACGTCGCGCAACGGGTAACCAATTCGTTTATCAAATCTGTGATGCATCAACAGCTTGTTCAAATGAAGTAACCGTTAACTTCTAAGCTTTATTTAAGAGAACATGATTAGGCAATAAAAACACCAGAAAATAGTTGTAACACCGATATATTAAGTATTACAGACTGATGTTCTAGCTAGCTAACAATCCCTAACAATTAAAACTGTTAGGGATTTTTTATTTTAATAAGAGATTGATATTCAGTTAAATAAGGTAATAAATACGGTAAACAGACACATCTATAGACATGACTTGCAGGCCCATGAGTAGGTATTTTCAGAGATTTTTAATATGTCTATGATTTATGGCTATTGAGGGCGTTATGCTCGTAATTATGTCTATAGTTATCAAGCGAACCATTACATTAGGCTTGCCAATAGTAAATTAGGATCACTTTGTGCGCATTGCGGAAATTAGCAACTAATTAATCCTAACGTCCGCTTCAAGCTCAAAGCAGTCAGTCGATTTTTCCATGATTTTATGTCAATACCTGACCTAAAGCAGATATTAAAAAAACAGTTACCACTCTAAATTAATTGTGAGGAATTGTTTTTATTGAGCGGTCAAAATAGATTAATTATTAAGACTTGAAGCCATAGTCACTTGTTATGCGGCAATCACTACGTTTTATTTGTTTTCTCCAAATAAAAATTTCCCGGTATGCCAAACAGATCGACCAAAATTATGAATGAGTTGCTCACCTTGCCTCATAAAAGAATTGCCTTGTTCTACGCCTGCAAGCTTTATGGCATCTCCAATTTTTGATCCTGTTGGGTGAGCATCACCAACTCTCATATCATATGCACCCGCGATACAGCTGAATACTTCTTTAGCTTTATCTACTCCTATTTTCTGAGCCAAAATATCTTGAAGTAATTTATTTGAACCAAGTTTTTCTTTATCTGAATGTGTCGAAAGTTTACGCAGTTCACGTACGTTTAACCTATCGGAAAATACTCGGACTATCTCCTTAGCCAACCTAAGTAATGTAGCTTGATCTTTACTTGCAAAACGCGTTACAAGTTGCTTCGTTTCTAAGTCATTAATATCTTGCTTAAATAGGGAAATGCCAAATTGGTGCTGAAAACCGCCTTCTAGTAGGCGCATACTTTCGAATAATATATCTTCTACAGCATTAGTTGAAGCAGGCTTAGCATTTACTTGTGATTCTAGTAATTCACTTGATACTTTTCCTTCAGGAACAACATTTTTAGCCGCCCACATATGTTGTTCCCATGACGATAGACGTGCTATATCACAAGCGTAAACTGTAATTAAATCAGATGAATTTATTCCGAAATGAATAGAACGTCCAGACGTAGAAGTGAGTCCACCAGTTTCAGCTGTGTACCACTTTACTGAAAAGCCTTGAAGGGCAACAAAATCATTGATAATTGAAGATCTAAACCAAAGCCAACGCCCTATATCCTCATCATTTAGTTCCGCAGATGTCATTCTTTCACCGTCAGTTTCTACGATAAAATTAGGTAATGTATTATCAACATCTCCACGGACACGCATACTTACTCCGCGATGTTCTATCCATTCATCTCGCCAAAACTCACCTTCGATTCGAATACCTTCAAATCCGTCATGATTTCCAGACGATTGTTCAAATTCGGTATTATCATTATCTTCCGGTCCCATGACAGGAGCATCTTCATCTTCGTCAACATCAGTTCTCCATACTCTCATTGCTGACCAACTTCCACCATAAACATCTTTTAAACTACGGATTAGCAACTCATATCGACCACCATCGCGCTGTTCTTTTTTATCCTCTAGTTGCCCATACTCTCCTCCTTCAAGTTGAGAAACATTCTCAACTCTTTGGCGATAATAAGACATTCGAAGTGATAGGTTTCTAGCTGCTAAATAGTCAATCAAAAACTCTCGTTTAATCTCGATTCTTTGATGATTTCCTTTTTCATCAACAAACTCTCGAACTACCACAGTAAAGTTTTCCTCTGGTCTTACCCAATTATCACCATCTTTTATTAGGTTAAGAGCAACAACAATGTCAGGGTTAAGAATCCAACATCTTCGATCAACTACTGGTTGATAATGTTCGAAAACAAGCTCAATTCCAATTGGTTCTTTATCTTGGTATTCGTATTGTTCTATAGATGAATAATGACCGTCTTCATAGGCGTATGGTTTAGCACTGTGCCCAATTCCAATATCACTCCAACTAAGATTTTCAGCTATCTCACGCTTTTCTGGTGGAAACGCAACAGACCCAGCTCCAAAATACTCACTAATATGACCGATTTTTGTCGAGTCACCTTGTTCGTTACTATTTGAAGCTCGTAAAGGAATCCATGTTGCTTTAGCAAAATTTCTACGAGTTTCTTTTGTTTGGAGAATCCATTCTTTTTTCATTATTATTAATTCGCTTAATTATGATGTTCAGTATGAGTTTGATAATTTAACCGTGCGTGTTCAAATACAGTTTAAAACTCTTATATGTCGCTTACTCGTTTGTAATTTTACAGAGATAAATTGTTCCATTTATTACAGCCACTTAGCTCTACAAATAAATCTGATGGGTATTGAATAATATCAATTATATTCTCAGGTGAGATGTTTTTTTTACTAAAACCTTCATGCTCAATTGGCTTAGAAATATTATGACCACGCTCCTTGAGAAATACTCTAAATATTTCATTTTCAGGAAGATAACTATCACTAAGTTGACTCATTGGAACGCTTGCTTTTACGATACAGGGAATTCCAACTTGTTTTAAATTTTCGCCTATTTCCGTGTGCTCATGGCAGCCATAAAGTGATTCTCCACCCCAATATTCAAAAAATCCGCCGATTCCACTCTCTGATTCTAGATATGGTTTGAAAAAGCAAAACCATATCATGTCACTTCTACAATCTGCGGCAGCCTGATTATTTCTTTTTAACTCACCTGCAACTTGTTCACTTATCAAGGAATTATTCTTCATTCCTTCAATTCTATTAATAAGTGTATTTTTTGTTTGTACGGTCATGCCATTAGTTAAAATCCCCTCAATCTCATGAAGAGCGAGCTTTGTGCAGTGATAACCAATTAAATTATGTTTTTTTAGTTCTTCTCTAAATCTAATGACAAACTCATCATATAAATATGCATTTGCCTGCCTTGTGCAGTTGCATTCCCAACCAGAAAAACGGGTAATATTTTCATCTAATAGTTTGATGACCTCTTCAGGCCAAGTATCTATAGACTCAATAACAATGTTAATAGATTTCTCCTATTAAATTTAGATTAGATATGTGCAAAATTGATTGAGCTGTATAACGCCTTGTTAGCCTTCGTTTATCACCGAACTAATAATTTTATTATTTGAAACATCATCACCAACTTTAGTTATCATGAATAACATTTCATTCGTATTAAAAAAATCTAAAGACTTTTCAAAATATTCTCTGTATAGAATAGAAGCTTTACCACTCTCAACTAATGCTAAAAGCCTACTAGCGCTAGAGTATTTTAAACCAGAGCTATCTAAAACACTAAAATTAGCTCGAAGTAGCATATCACTCAGCAATTGACCTTGCATAAAACGTATTACTCTCGTTTCAGTAACAGCATTACCTTTTTTTTCTGTGGAGACTTTTTCTTGAGCGAAACAGTCTAGAAACAAGTTGAAAGCTAAAGTTTTTTTATCTAATTTAATGGATAAATTTTCAGTTCTGACATGCACACAATTCAAGTACCCATTGAGTGGGTCGATAATATTAGACTCATTAGGGCTGGAACTAAAAGAAAGATCTACATAAACATCTTGAGTAGCAGTAATAAAGTAATCGTTAAAAGCAATGTGACTAATACAATTAGATAGAGAGCCTACACTTGCTTTTCGACCATAACTCTCAAACTGAGCCTGAGTTTGAAGTATCCACCATTGTTGCTGCTCATTTAGTTTAAGGCGTGAAGCAATTAGAAGTGGTACACCAAAATTTTCTGCGTAGGCTGAATACTTTTTTAAAAAGCCCGCACCAATTTTTTTAGTTTCTATATTATTTGTTGTTTTAACTTCGACAAAAGCATTCAACTTTTTCAACTTACGCTTTGAATCATATATAGAATTATGTAAATTAAATGAAGCCAAATAATCTGGAGTTTTATAGTGGTTCTGTATACTTAGGCCTTGTTCAAGTCCAGAAATTGAATCACAACACCTCATGATTTTACATAAAAGTAAGAATTCATCTTCCAATAAAAGCCCATCAACTCTTCGTCTTGCCTCATCAGTACTAAGTTCACCGGAGTATTTTTCTAAGTACTCCTCAAAGTCGGATTGGGACGTACAACCAATGCTGATTGATTTTAGAATTTTTAGTCTTTCAATTGTTGAAAGTGCCTCAATCCCTTCCATATACTCGACTCCATGATTTAGAAGGCTAACAGTTTAATATGAGGATGTAATTCGCCTTTCTACAAAGGCCATTAATCCCCTTTAATTTATAATTAACATCGACATTACGTGATTGTTATCATTAGATCAATGACTCAACTGGTTGATGTGTAAAAGGCGGATCTAATCCCGCTTTTTGTAGAAAGAAGGATTTTTCGATGGCTGTATATAAAAATAGTATTTATTTGTTTTTTTAACTATTTAAGTCATCTAAATTTATGCTTGAATACTTCTGATTAAATCATATTACCAAAAGAATAATTCAAATTAACTTCAATGATATAAATTTAATTTAAAACTTAATTTGAGGAGAAATAAATCACTACTTAGATATATCTCGCATATTAATATATTTCTATGACCGCTTTGGTGGCTCAGGAGCCAGTCATGGGATAAATTATTGGTTAGGTGAAACCTATGGCTTTTGAAATGCTCATAGTTGACCTGATTATTTGAAAAGATTAATTGAATACAACACCATTAGTTGCCTTTTTTTACCACAATTCATCATTAGATTTCCATATTTATCCTTGTAATATTTGTTATTGTAAGTACCTAGTTTAAATCAATCTTATCTGAAAAACACTTAACATAAACGGATGCTTAGATCTTAGTGGAATATAAGGAATATTATGAAAAACACCTCAAATAAATTGATTGTGCTAATAATTATGATTTTTAGCCATCAATCTCTTGCAGCATCATTTACCAATTTTGAAAAATACCTGAAGAACAATATTAGAACCGAGGGGCCAGGAATAGCATACATAGTGACAAAGCAAGGAAAAACTATTTATAGCGGTGCATATGGAATGGCTAATATTGAATTAAGTACTCCTATGAGCACTAATAGCGTTTTTAAACTTGCCTCTATTACAAAGCAATTTACCAGTGCGGCAATATTGATATTACAAGAGCAAGGGAAGATGTCGATTAAAGACAATATTCACAAATATATTCCTAATTACCCAACTGAAGGTCACGAAATTACCATTGAAAATTTGATGAGCCATACGTCAGGAATTGCTAGAAATTTGCCAGATAGAAGAAAGTTGAACAAGCTAAGAAAGTCTTCAACCACTGTAGACGAAATGTTGACTCTATTTGCCAAGGAGCCAATGCAATTTTCACCAGGTGAAAAAATGCGTTATTCAAATATTGGCTACGTATTATTAGGTAAAATAATCGAAGTGGTTAGTGGTCAAAGTTACGCAGAATTTATAGAAACAAATATTTTTAAAAAACTGGGCATGAATGATAGTCAGTACGATGGACTTCAAATAGTCCCTAATAGGGCAACAGGTTATCATAGAACAAGATATGGTTACGAAAATGCAGATTGGGTCGATAGTTCATGGCGTTATGCCGCTGGAGGATTGGTTTCAACTGTTAACGATTTGGCTGTTTGGTATCATTCGTTAGCAAGTGGGAAATTAATTTCACTAAACAGTTATAGGCAAATGATTGAACCATTTAAATTAAATGATGGTAGACAATCTCATTATGCATTGGGACTTAATAATTTTGAAATTCATAAGAATAAAGTAATTGCTCATAATGGGGGAACTTCAGGCTTTTCAACGTCAGCCGTTTATTTTCCAGAACAGGATTCCTATATAGCAGTTTTGAGTAATGAACGCCCGTCAGATCCCCAAAAATTATTATTATTGTTATCTGCTGAAATGTTGGGAATTTCGTACCCTGAATTTAAGTCTACTAAAGTTGAAAATTCTCAACTAAAAAAAATGATGGGAAAATACCAAATAGGTCAAGATTCAGTTCGTAGATTATTTGAAGAAGAAGGACTTGTGTATTCTCAAAGAGATGATGGGCTACCATATGAAGTCATACCAATGTCTGACAACAGCTTTTACTTCAAAGGTTCATTATCTTATTTTGTAATTGAAAAAGGTGATAATGATAATCAAGTAATGCTCTATTACTCAAGTCTGTCCGAAATTCCTGAAAGAGCGGTTAAATTATGATTATTAGAAGCATGAAAGGGCATGAACATGGTAGCCATCGAACAGGAGAAAGAGACTCTAGTGTTGGTTAGGGCTAGTCTTAAAAATAATTTTTAACCAAAATAAAATACCTGTTGAGTGTCTGCTTTGGTGGCTAAGCGGACTATTTATGGTGATTCATTCACGACTAAATTAGGTCGGGTTTGTGGCAAAAGTGATCATTGCAAAGGCCAATAACTTTAGCCTTTTTTCTATAGGTGTTAAGTCTAAATGTAGTGGGTATGGTTATTAAGTAGACCGTAAATAAACACTGAACATCAAGACGCTCAGTGTTTTATATTTAACAGATATTTTATTGGGTTAACGCTAGAAAAGGTTAAACATCATCTTCAATGTTATCTATGCCTTTCGTGCGTTCTATACTCTCAAGCTTGTGATGAATAGCCGCTTTAATCATCATATAGGCACTGATGGGTGCAGTAAGCAATAAAAATAGCGAGATCAGTATTTCTTTTACACTAAACCCTGTATGAGTGGTGCTAAAAAAGATCATCGCAGCAGTTAACAGCGATGCCATGCCGAGTGTTGTAGCTTTGGTGGGTCCATGAAGTCGCATAAAAAAATCTGGCATTTTTACTAAGCCAATAGAGCCAACGAGTACAAAAGAGCCGCCAATTAATAATAATATTGAAATAATCCATTCTGCCATAACTTACCCCTTACTCTATAATATCGCCACGCAGCAAATACTTACATACCGCAACAGTACTAACAAATCCTAACATAGCGATTAACAGCGCTGCTTCAAAATATAATGCAGTGCCCATACTCATACCGTATAAAATGATCAATGCGATAGTATTGATGTACATCGTATCGAGGGCAAGTATTCTATCGGGTATAGAAGGCCCCAATAATAAGCGCCATACATTTAATAATAACGACAAACCTATCATCGCAAAAACAATTGAAATCACAGTTTCTAACATTGAAACATCTCCTTAAGAGGCGCTTCATAACGTTGTTTAATCATCTTTATTAAGGCCTGTTCATCTTTTAGATCTAAAACGTGTATTAGTAAAAACTGTTGTTCAAGCTTTTCACCTTCACTCAAGCTTTCTCTCCAAGGGTACACTTCCGCACTGACAGTGCCTGGGGTTAATGACACGGTACTTGCCAAAATAGTAATGGGCAGACTATGTGTTAAATCTAACGGTACTTTAACAAACCCAGGCGTTAATTTTTTAGTGGGTCCTAATATTAAAATAGCAACCTGAACATTTGCCGTAATAATGTCATATAAAACCAACGCTAAATGGCGTAACGCTAAACCAGGCTTAATAATGATGGGTTGCTTTGTTCTAAACGGGCTAGTCACCAAAGGAATGACTATCGCTAAAATAGTGGCTAAGAAAATATGCCCTGATGACAGGCTGTTATTTAACACCAACCAGACAATAAATAATACCAGACTCATTAAAGGAGCGGGTAGCCATTTAAATCGTGTTTCTAATCGCATTACTGTCCTCCTGAAAGGATAAGTTTAATATTGTTATTAAAGTCATGTAACTGGGTAGCTGCATCAATGGCATACTCACTTAGTGGTCCAGCAAAAACAGTCATTAATGGTGCGCCAGAGATGAGAATGAGCAATGCGACTAATTGCGCTGGATGAACTCGTTGTTGCCTTGTATCAGTGGTTATTTTAGCATGATGATACCAAAACAAAGTGCTACCAGCTTTAGACACAGCAAATAATATAGCTAAACTTGCAAAGAGATATATTGGCCAAAACACCAAGGTATATTCAGCATTTAAGGTTGCTTTAAGCAGCCATACTTTTCCAATGAAACCAGACAAAGGTGGCATGCCTATCACTGCAATTGCTGCAATCAAAAAACAAGCGCCAAGTAACTTCGGCTGAGAAACAGCAGAACCTGCAGAAATACGGTCGGCAACTTCACCACGTTGGCGGCCAATTAAATCCGCTAAAATAAAGAGTGCTGCTGTAACCAACGTTGAGTGCACTAAGTAATAGATAGCCGCGGAACTTGCTTCAATAGTTTGTACCGCAACTAATGCAACCAAGGTCCCCACAGACACTATCACCAAATTAGCGGTTAACTTTCTTAAATCTTTACTGGCTAAAACACCTACCGCGCCGATAGCAATGGTAGCAATCGCTAACCACCACAACCAACTTTGCGCCATATGAGTTAATTCGCCCGCTTCATCACCAAATATAAGTGTATATACACGCATCATTGAATAGACACCCACTTTTGTCATAATGGCAAATAATGCAGCGACAACAGGCATTGCTGTTGCATAAGTATTAGGTAACCATAAATGTAGTGGTAACAAAGCGCCTTTTAAAGCAAATACTACCAGTAATAACATCCCACCTATTTTGGCTAAGTAGACATCATCACCTTGTAAAAGTGCTACTTTCTGAGCCATATCAGCCATATTTAGTGTACCTAATACACCATATAAAACCCCTAAAGCAATCAAGAATATCGCTGAGCCTACAAGATTAAGGATCACGTACTGTAAAGCAGCACGGGTATTTTTTTTATCTCCACCATGCATTAACAACGAATAAGAGGCGATAAGTAAGACTTCAAAAAAGACAAATAGATTAAAAGCATCACCGGTTAAGAATGCGCCATTGACCCCTAAAATTAAAAAATGTACAAGTGGATGAAAAAAACTCCCTTTGTCGTCATCTCCGGCACTCGCATATAACACACAGACAACACCGAGTAATGTCGTTAAACACACTAATAATGTAGAGAGGGGATCAGCAACGAGTACAATACCAAAAGGTGCGCTCCAATCGCCGATAGCATAAACCTGAGTACCTTCAGCTTGGACTTTGAGTAGTAAAGCCAATGAGACGGCAAATGTAAAAACACTGAGTACAACAGAAGCCACTCTTCGGGTACTTAAATTCGAGCCAAAGGGAGGCATCAATAAAATAACACCCGCAAGTATGGGCAATAAAATCGGTAAAAAGGTCAAATTATGGGTCATACGTTTACCTTTTTATCTTTTTCTGGCTCGCCATCTACATGGTCACTGCCTAAATCTGCTCGTCCTCTAATCGCTAAAATAACCACGAAGGCAGTCATTGCAAAACCAATAACTATCGCAGTTAATACTAAAGCTTGTGGCAATGGATCCGTATATTCTGAAGAGGTTCCAAGCACTGCAGCATTATTAATGCTAAGCCGCCCAGATGAAAACAGAAATAAATTAACCGCGTAAGAAAACATAGTTAGCCCTAATACGATAGGGAACGTTCTAGAACGTAAGATTAAAAACACGCCACAAGATACTAAAAGCCCAACGCAGGATGCGTAAAGTAATTCCATTAAGTTTTCACCTCTTCTTTAGGGCCGCTCGCTAATTGACCAAGACTTGCCAAAATCATTAATGTCGCGCCTACAACTGTAATATAAACACCCAGATCAAAGATCAGTGCACTGGCAAGTTCAATTTTACCAATAATGGGAATGTCGAAGTAGTCAAACCAAGTAGTCATGAACGGCCTACCATAGAACCAACTACCCACACCAGTAAATGTCGCAATAGCAATTCCTGAGGCAATAATTTTCCGATAATTAATCGTTAAACGAGTAGATATCCAAGTTGAGCCGTGTGCAATATACTGTAAAATAAAAGCAACCGCGGTCACTAAACCTGCAATAAATCCGCCACCGGGAAGATTATGACCACGTAAGAAAATATAAAAAGAGATCATTAATGCCAAAGGGAGTAATGATTGAGAAATACTGGCTAATAAAATAGGGTAACGCTCTTTCGCCCATAGTCGCCCTTCACTATCCCTAACTGGAAGAAGTAACGGCAGGTTGATTAAAAGTTTATAAATACCCAGCGCAGCAATACCTAATACGCAAATTTCACCTAACGTGTCAAAGCCACGAAAATCAACCAAAATAACATTAACGACGTTGGTACCACCGCCACCTGTTTTAGCATTGGCTAAGAAAAATTCTGATATTGACTCAAATGGGCGGGTAATTAATGCATAGCAAATACTCGCGACCACAACTCCTAAAGCCGCTGAGATCCCTAAATCGCGAACCACACGTAAAGAGCTAGACTCTTTGGGTGAATGCTGTGGTAAGAAAAACAAGGCTAGCATCAGTAAAACAATAGTGACAACTTCAACCGTTAATTGCGTTAAGGCTAAATCTGGTGCTGAGAAACGAGTAAACACAACAGACACCATCAAACCGACAACTGATATCATCAACAACGACACCACTCTTGCACGGTACCAAATCACCGTACTTATTGCGCCAATCATTAATAATGCTGCGCCAATCGCGTTATGAAGATCAATTGGCGTCAATTCTTTTTGCCCGCTTAGTTGGTGCATTTCAAATAATGGCCAACCGGCAAAGATTAAAACAAAAACAAACATTAGCATTAGATAACGTTGTAAAGAACCATTTTCTATGTCATTTATTTTTCGCTGACTCCACTTTGTGATGAGATATATACTGTCATCAAAAGCCTTTTTGGCGTTCAAGCTAGGCATAGATGCCTGAAATTGAAACAGATAACGTCGCTGGGTATATAGAAATAAACCACCGATTACTGCTATAGCACTCATCAAGAGTGGCAAATTAAAACCGTGCCATAACGCAACTTTAAATTCAGGAACATATCCACCGAGTACGGCAAAAGACGCTGCTTTTAAAATGTCATCAATAATAAAGTTAGGGAAAATCCCGACGACTAAACATAAAGCGACCAGTATCTCGATAGGAACTCGCATATAACGCGGTGGTTCACTGGGTTGTTTAGGTAAATCAATAGGGTCGCCATTAAAGAAAACATCGTGGATAAAGCGAGCTGAGTAAGCTACAGCTAATGCACCTGCAACGGTAGCAAGTACAGGTATAAGCCAAGACATAGACCCAAGTAATTGTTGATGCAGTGTTTCAGCAAAAAACATTTCTTTAGACAAGAAACCATTTAACAGCGGTACACCCGCCATCGCGGCCGCAGCAACCATTGCTAACGTCGCCGTATAAGGCATAAATCGCCACATACCGTTAAGTTTCCGCATGTCACGCGTACCCGTTTCATGGTCAATAATACCTGTTGCCATGAATAATGAAGCTTTAAATATGGCATGATTGATTATATGAAAAATGGCAGCAACAGCAGCAAGCTTAGTGTCCAAACCGAATAATAAGGTGATTAACCCTAAATGACTGATCGTTGAATAGGCTAACAGCCCTTTTAAATCATGTTTAAATAACGCAATATAAGCGCCGAGTAACATGGTAGTTAATCCAGTTAAACTCACCAGAATAAACCATATATCGGTACCCGCTAATGCAGGATAAAAACGCGCTAATAAGAAAATCCCAGCCTTTACCATAGTAGCAGAATGTAGATAAGCACTTACCGGCGTTGGCGCAGCCATAGCATGAGGTAGCCAAAAGTGAAAAGGAAACTGTGCCGATTTTGTGAAAGCGCCCAGTAAGACTAAAATTAGAGTGACTTCATACCAAGCATGCGCTTGAATAATTTCTCTGCTCGCTAAGATCGCATCTAAATTGTAACTACCAACGATATTACCCAGTAAAAGCAAACCCGCCAGCAATGCTAAACCACCACCACCGGTTACGATTAAGGCCATGATTGCGCCCTTTCGTGCCTCGGGTTTATGCCACCAATAGCTAATTAACAAAAACGAACTAATACTGGTTAGCTCCCAAAAGAACCAGAGCTGAATGATATTATTCGACATGACAATACCAAGCATCGCTGTCATAAATAACATTAAATAAGCATAAAGCTTGGGCATAGAGTCTTTACTACTGAGGTAATAACGGGCATAAAAGATAACTAATATGCCTATTCCTAAGATCATAAATACAAACAACAGCGCTAAGCCGTCTAAACGGAAGGCGATATCTATACCTAGTAAAGGGATCCAAGAGATTGTTTCCCTAATAACGTTGCCAGCAAAAATAGCTGGCGCTAAGCTAATTGTCATGAATAATGCAATGATCGGCATTAACAACGTCAACGCAGTTGATTGATTACGTGTTAATTTTCCCGTTCTTGAGGAAATAATACTGCCGAGTAACGATAGCAGGGGTATCCAAAGCAAAGTCATAGAGTAAGCCTTTTTATTTTTATAATGAGAAGTAATGACATCTGAACATAGACATAATATGTCGCTAAACTAAATTTAACAACATTATCTCCTTATAAAAGTGTAATTGAAATTAATTTAAAAGCACTTTAGTACAAACTGAATAAAAGTTAAACGATGAATATTCGGAAAAGCATTGTTTATTCGACGATTGTTTGATTAATAAACACAATGCATTGGTTAATAAGACAATAGTCGGTATAGTTAGTAATTTACTATATAAATGGAAGACTTACCATAATGAAAAAATTAGATGATATAGATTTACGCATTTTAACCATTTTATATCGCGATGCTGATATCACTAATAAAGAGTTAGCTTCACAAATAGGTGTTGCGCCCTCTACCTGTTTAGAGCGCGTTAAGCGCATGAAACATAAAAAAATAATTAATGGTGCTTACATTGAAATTGATTTCAAAAGTTTAGGTGGAAATATAGAAGCGATTGCAGCTATCCGCTTACAGCCCTATTCTGAAGATATTGTTAACAACCTTCGTGATGATTTACTTAAGCTACCCGAAATTGTTAGTTTGTATCACA
This sequence comes from Colwellia sp. MB02u-14, assembly GCF_014076915.1. Taxonomy (NCBI): domain Bacteria; kingdom Pseudomonadati; phylum Pseudomonadota; class Gammaproteobacteria; order Alteromonadales; family Colwelliaceae; genus Colwellia; species Colwellia sp. MB02u-14. The sequence continues at coordinate 135,789 of NZ_JACGUX010000006.1, read as the reverse complement.
TGGGAGGGAGCTACGATTACTTTATTCATATGTCAGTTAAAGACAGCGAACATTTACGACAATTTGTTTTCAAGGCGATCACGTCAAGAGATGAAGTAACAACAGTAGAAACTTCGCTTATTTTTGAGCACAGTCGTAGTGGTGTTCTGCCAAATTTTGATGACGAATAAACATTCTACCGGTTAGCCCTGTAGTGACTTTTCATAAAAATATGACTCATTAAAAAACTACAATCAAGGCGACTATTTTTCAAAGTCTTGTGTTTCAAAATAAAGTGGTTTAATGGTGCCACAATTTAAAAATTTATATAGAAGTTCAGTTTCTTTTGGCACAGCTGACGATGTACGAAAACGTGTTAAACACCCGGCTTCGAGATCGAGGCCAAGTAAATGTCCAAAACTTGGGGCCTGTTGGATTTTATGAATATAAATTTTATAATTTTTCTTTAAATCTATTACCGCATACTCTTGCTTGTTGCTTGATTCACTGATGTCATCAAGTTTGCGAACATATAATTTTTTAGCAAACGTTAATGGTATATTTTTATACACAAGCATTCCATCACGAGCAAAGTGTCCTGCGTATACGTCAGCCATAATCACCATTTCTTCACCATGCATCAATCGTTGTAAGTTAAAAGCCTTCGTTTTTATTGTCGTTAATTGCCCGTCACGAACAGTTTGCAACAGCGCTAAATCTTTATTCTCAATTTTATATAATAACTGCACATTACTTGGCCTATCATATGTTGTCATCACCACAGCATATATAGCAGAGCGCTGAACAAAGAGGACCATATTATGTTCGCCCATATATGTAGGGTCTATTGGCGGTAACTCTTTAACGTCTTCACGAGCAAAGCTTGTTGAATTTAATACCATCAAGAGTAAAGTCAGTAAAATTTTTTTCATCAAAAATAACTCGGTAAAGTATGTATAGCGTCATACCAATAAAAGTTATTGGTACAAACAGATAATCTGATTATAAACTATCTAAAAAAAAAGGCTAAATGAATTAACATTTAGCCTTTGTCCATAATTCTGTTTAGAAGCATTCGCTTTACGTTATGGTAATACAAATTTTTCAGATCATTACATAGCGCTGTAATCCCTACTTTTATATAAACATAAAAGTATTACTCTTTATTTCGTGCTTTAATAAGCGTTGAACGATTACTTTTAACCGATACTTGTCGATGGGTTTTTAGCTGTTTCACCTGATGCTTAGTATGCCTTTTTGATCTGTTTTGAGATTTAGCATGATGTTTTTCTGCTTTTTTTTTATACATCCCTGATATCACCTTAGCTGAAGGTTCTTTTTTTAGCGGTGCATTGACGTGATAAAGCTTTTCAGGCCTAGGCTGCTTAAGTATAGACTTGGTGGCTCTTGTTTTAGTTAACGGTACTTTACTGTTATTTAACTTAGCAGTCATCAACAATGGTCTGCCCTTTACCTTAGGCGACACGTTCTTTTTGGGTGCACGATAAGATTTGTGGCCAGTTTTTCGTATTTTCACTCGCTTATGGTCATATCTCAAACGGGTATGCTTGCTCCTATAAGCAACACCTTTTCTATGCGCTATCTGATGTGTCCATCGCTTTGCATATCCGCCGTTAACGATTAAACGCCGAGGACGCTGTTCATAATAACGATGTTTAGCATGATGAGAACTCGCCACAACCACATGACGATTGTTCCAATGAAATGCACTAAAGAAATAATTGAACGAAATATGAATACCTGAATGCCAATAGAAGGGTCTTTTGTCGCTGACATACATACGATGATGGGGTTGCCAATAAACTGGTGGGTAAGATACCGAATGCCAAGTACCATAAACCCTGCGGGTGTCGTAGTATGGAATATAAACAATTTCCTTTTTTATTGGCTCAATAACAATATTATTTTCTTCATAGCTAACATCCATGTTATCCATTTTTTTAAGGTTACCAGCAAGCGCTGCTTTTTGTCTCAACACTTGAATACTTTCTAACAGCTGAGATTCGTCTTGTAGAAAAGCATCACCGAGTTGCTGAGTCCAGGTTAAATTCTCACTTAGTCGGGTCAGAATACGCTCAAAAGGGACTAACGCTTTAACACTAGCGTCCCAATTAAAGTCTTCTACCGAACGAGCGGCCACTTCACTGCTAACCCCTTCATTTTTTATTAGCCAGCGATGGGCTGTTATAATTTCGATAGGGTAAGTAGCAGCAATTAATATATGGGTAAGTAAACTGTCAGGGTACAGCGCAATAGGCGCTAACATTTGTGCTAATTCAGCATCACTGAATGATTGTTGTTCCTGTTGCTCAATATAGGGCTGTGTAAGATTTTCTGCGAGTACATTAAAACTTACTAAAGCGCTGACAGCAAAGCTAAATGAAAATATAAAATCTTTCATCGTTATGATCCTCATGACTAATTCTAGACAATAAGGATAACAAGACAAAACTGAACGTAACCTGAACAGCTTTTTTAGGTAAGCATTGCCACTTTCAACATATGCTTAGTTTTTTAACAAAGGGCTAACGAGATGAATGAAAAACAAGTGTGAAAACAGCCCCCAAAAGTATCGCTGAATTGCCAATAGTTAATTGCCCCTGATAACTACTCACTAAATCATTAACAATGGCTAAACCAATGCCGTGGCCCGCTTGATAGGTGTCTGCTCTTCCCCCTCGAGATAAAATAAAGGCTTGCTGTGACGCTTCAATACCAGTGCCATCGTCAGCTATCTCAATGGTTAATTTTTTATCTACGGTTATAACGTTTATCATGATTTTGTGTTTTGCAGCTTTACAGGCGTTATCAAGAATATTACCTAAAATCTCCATTAAATCAGCTTCATCACCTTTAAATATAGCGTTTGGAGCAACGTTAACCCTAAAAGATAAGTTTTTATCGTGATAAATTTTAGCTAACGTAGCGATAAGCTTATTAACAACTTGCTCTATTTCAACCCCTAAATGCCATGACGACTGCCCTGCACTTTGCGCTCTTTTAAGTTGATGTTCGATTATTTTATTGATTAATTGTAATTGTTCAGTCGTACTCGCTGAAATATTAGCCTGACTTTGAATAACCGCTAGCGGGTTTTTAAGGCTATGCGCTAAATCAGCCAAGGCGTTGCGGTAACGTTTTCGTTGGTTCTCTTCTGTCGCTAATAGTGTATTTAATTGTTGTGTAACAGGTTGCAGCTCAAGCGGATAGTTTGCATCTAACGCTTTCTTTTGCCCTTTTTCTATGTGCTCAAGCTCTTGAGATAATAACGTTAGCGGCTTTAATGTCCAGAGTAGCCACACAATTTGTACAGCAATAAACACCACCATTAATACCACTAACCATGTCCAAAGCTTTTGCTTAAAATCGTTAAGCGCCATTAATAATGTTTCTTGGTCTTTAATAAGATGAAGTGTTATATCAAAGGCTTGACCATTGTCAGAAAAGCTAGCACTAAAGCTATAAAGTAAATGGCTGTTACCCTCTATGTTTATTTTTGAAATAAGTGTTTGCCCAACAGCTGGTGACGGTAATACTGACGGTAAAGGCAACGTTAGCAAAGAGAGCGACTGCCATAGGGGGTCAATTGGTGTATCACTCACTTTACTATCTTGCGGTAACGTTGCTATTAATGCATATAAGCCAGATTTACTGATATTAAATTGATTTTCCAACATCAGCTCAGGCATCAATAAATGATTATTTTCAACTTCCGCAACTGTAAAAATTGAATAGCTGTAAGCTTTTAGCTCATTTTTTATCGCTATATTTAACTGCCGTTCAAAGGCATTAGTTAAGGTTAAGCCAATAATAGGTAACATAACGACTGTCATCACTAAAGTACTTAATAAAAGCCGAACTTTTAAAGAGTTCATTCGTTAGGTATATCCATGCGACTTCATAGATCTAATCGCTTTAATTTATAGCCATGTCCACGCAGTGTTTCAATGAAACCGTATTCGTTATCCGGGTCGATTTTCTTCCTTAATCGCCGAATAAAGACTTCAATAACATTTGAATCAAGATCGAAGTCTTGGTCGTAAATATGCTCAGTGAGTGTTGCCTTTGAAGTAACTTCATCAAGGTGATGCATCATATACTCAAGTAACTTATATTCTGAGCTACTTAATTTTACCGACTTATTACTTACTTCCACGAGCAAACTTTTGGTGTTCAAGGTTAACGGACCATTTTTTATCAGTGGGCTTGCCTGCCCTGCCGACCTTCTGATCAGTGCATTTAACCGTGCAAGTAATTCTTCCGCTTGAAAAGGTTTCGTTAAGTAATCATCTGCGCCTGCATCTAAACCGGCCACCTTGTTTTGCCAGCTATCGCGTGCAGTTAACACCAATATCGGAAAGTTGATATTCTTCTCGCGTAGCATTCTAATAACACTAATACCGTCAAGTAACGGTAGGCCCACATCAATAATAGCTGCATCGTATGGATATTCTTGTCCTTGAAATAAACCCGTTTCACCATCACTCGCTAAATCAACTAAATAATTAGCAGCAATTAAATGACGATGCAAGTTTGTCTGTAGGTCAATATCATCTTCAATAAAGAGTAAACGCATGATGACTAGCCTCCATTAATTTTGCCTGTTTTAGCATCAACGTAAACAGAAATGATATGACCGTTCGCTTTGATTAACTTAACGCGATAGCCCGCTTTTTTATTCTCAACCTTAAGCACTTTTCCACCAAAACGACTTTTAGCAAGCTTAGCCGCTTGTTTACTGCTTTTTACGCTTAACGCAGCCTTATTTTGCTTACTAGCTTTAATAGTACTTGTTGATGACACAAATTTTCCTTGTGCCATCGCGTTAATAGAGAGCGCAAAAACAAAAAGAAAAAACAGGGGTAAAGCAAATTTCATTGTTATTCCAAAGACAAAGTTAAAAGTGTGCCTAGCTATATATACCCGTAGCTTATTTAAAATTATAAACCTTAGCAACTGAATATCAGCTGAACAATTATTAAAAGCGCTTGTATCAAGTGTATAACACGGTCGTTATTCGATTTAACCATGATAAATCAATAGTTATATAAACCGTATGGCAAGGAAGTGTTCAGCTTGCATTCAGCTTTACTGCGTTTTAATAGCAACACTTAATAAAGCCTGCAGGATATATTATGTTGTTAGTTAATAATGCAACTCAAACAGAACGTACAACTTCACTTAAAAAGTTACTGTTATTGGTAACTTTTAGCATACTTCCTTTAACTGATGTCACCGCCAACGAATTGAATGTTGGTCCGTATACAGTTTCACAAGGCGCACTAAAAAATAGCATCAGTGAGCAACAACGTAAAAAGATGATTGAAACAACTAAGCTTATTGAGTTACCTGACCAACTCAGCGGGAAAGCAACCACTAAATCTAGGGTTGATATACTTAAGAGCCCAATAAAAACCATTGAAAAATCAAATGTTGGTCATATCGCTAAAACAATCAGTCATGACTATTACGCTGACTTTTCTATTTATAGCGCGATGAGTTTTTTACATGATGATTACGACGAAGATGGTTACTATCAAACTTTTAGTATAACGTTTGATGCAGATATATATAGCTATACCGATGTTCAATGGGGTGAAGTTTATGCTTTACTTTACCTCAGTAAAAATGGCGGACCTTGGGCACACTATTTCACCACAGACAACTTTATTATTGAAGGGAATTCTGATGTAGACGCATATGAAGTGATATCTACTTTTATGTCTGGTTATGCCAGTGATCACTACGATGTATTAATCGATTTATACCAAGTAGGCTATAGCGAAATTGTTGCCAGCTATAGTGCCGATGACACTAATGCGTTATATGCACTCCCCATAGAAAGTGCCGAATACGACGAACCTTATATTGAAGTTATAGAGGTTGTTGAGGTAAGTGGTGGCAGTATTTATTGGTTAATATGGGGGGTATTCAGTATGGTAATATTACGCAATAAAAACAAAATCATTTAAGTGGCTAAAAACAAAAAAGCCACAAAATATTTTGTGGCTTTCTTTTAATTTTACATGTCTATAACATTCAACTAGGTACTCACAAAAATTAATAATAACCTCGTCATGCTGAACTTGTTTCAGTATATTAACAACAAGCTCCTGAAATACAGGTATTGTTCATTACTAAACCTAAGTACCTACATCCTTGTAGAAAAATTCAGGATACTGTCTTTATAAAAATATTTCTGAGCTATAATCATATAATTTTATAGGGTGGACATCAGCTTGGCTCATCTCAAGATTAGTCGACGCTAATTCCCCCTATCTAAAAGTAACTTAGCTTTTTAAGTCATCAAAAAACTTTTTAACGCCATCAAAGAAACCGGTTTCTTTCGGGCTATGTTTTATGGTGCTTTTACCCATTTTTTCATCTAACTGACGCAGTAAATCAGCTTGGTCACCAGACAAGTTAACCGGTGTTTCAAGCACAACTTTACACATTAAGTCGCCAATTGAATGGCTACGTACTGACTTAACACCCTTACCACGTAAACGGAACATTTTACCGGTTTGTGTTTCTTTAGGTATTTTAAGTTTAACTTTACCTTCAAGTGTCGGTACTTCTATTTCGCCACCTAATGCTGCTGTAGTAAAACTAATAGGGACTTCACAATAAAGATTGTTTTCATCACGAACAAATATTTTATGGTCACGAACGTTGGCTTGTACATATAAATCACCTGCTGGTGCACCATGCTCGCCAGCTTCCCCTTCGCCAGACAAACGAATTCTGTCACCCGTGTCGACACCTGGAGGAATTTTCACTGAAAGCGTTTTAGTTTTTTCAACACGGCCTTGACCGCGACATGAAGTACAAGGGCTAGCAATAACCTTACCTTTACCACTACATGTTGGACACGTTTGTTGGACAGCAAACAAACCTTGACGCATTTGTACTTGGCCATGGCCATGACACGTTGTACAAGATTTTGCACTAGTGCCTTTTTTAGCGCCAGAGCCATCACAAGGCTCACAACTTACATAAGTAGGTACTTTAATTTCTAAGGTTTTACCCCGAACGGCATCTTCAAGGCTTAGATCTAGATTGTAGCGAAGATCTGAACCGCGTTGTTGACGTTGCTGACGACCACCACCGCGGCCACCACCAAAAATATCACCAAATATATCACCAAAATCTTGACCAAAGCCTCCACCGCCATGTCCACCACCACCATGGCCACCTTGTTCAAATGCCGCATGACCATACTGGTCAAAAGCAGCACGCTTTTGGTCGTCATTTAGAATTTCATAAGCTTCTTTAACTTCTTTAAATTGCTCTTCTTTGTCTTTATCACCGGCATTACGGTCAGGATGAAGCTTCATCGCTAAACGTTTGTAGGCTTTTTTGATATCACGCTCAGAAGCATCTTTTGACACTTCTAGCACTTCATAGTAATCGCGTTTTGACATAGTGACTTCTTTTAACTGGTATTTAAATTTTTAGATATTAATTGAGTAAAATGACATTATAAATAGTTAGCTATTTTCAATGGCATTTTATAACGATTTTTAACGTAAGAAGCGCTGGTGTTTAAACCAGCGCTTTTATTTTTTCGTTAACTAAAGACTATTTGTCTTCTTTAACTTCTTCAAACTCAGCGTCAACAACATCGTCATCAGCTGGCGCAGCGCCGTCTGATTCAGGAGCGCCTTCTTGAGCACCCGCTTGAGATTTCGCTTGAGCGATTTCCATTAACTTAGCTGATGCTTCAACAACGGCTTGAGATTTAGCTTCAATCGCTTCTTTATCTTCGCCTTTAATTGCAGCTTCAAGTTCTGTTAATGCAGCTTCAATTTTTTCTTTGTCTTCGCTTGGTAAGTCTTCGCCCGCTTCTACAATTTGCTTGCGAGTAGAGTGAACAAGACCATCAGCTTGGTTACGTGCTGTTACTAATTCTTCAAACTTAGCATCTTCATCAGCGTTAGCTTCTGCGTCACGTACCATTTGCTCTACTTCTTCATCAGATAAACCAGAAGAAGCTTTAATGGTAATTTTTTGTTCTTTACCTGTGTTCTTATCTTTAGCAGTAACATGCAAGATACCATCAGCATCAATATCGAAAGTTACTTCGATTTGTGGCGTACCACGTGGTGCTGCGTCGATACCTTCAAGATTAAATTGACCTAAAGATTTGTTGGCAGATGCTTGCTTACGCTCACCTTGAACAACATGAACCGTTACCGCAGCTTGGTTATCATCAGCTGTTGAGAATGTTTGTGATTGTTTCGTTGGGATAGTGGTGTTTTTATCGATAACTTTCGTCATCACGCCGCCCATTGTTTCAATACCTAGTGATAATGGCGTAACGTCTAATAAAAGAACGTCAGTTACATCACCAGAAAGAACACCCGCTTGTATAGCTGCACCCGCTGCAACAGCTTCATCTGGGTTAACATCTTTACGAGGTTCTTTACCAAAGAATTCTGTTACTGCTTTTTGTACCATTGGCATACGTGACTGACCACCAACCAAAATAACATCATTGATGTCACTTACTGATAAGTCTGCATCTTTAAGTGCTTGTGCAAGTGGTATTAGCGTTGCTTTAACCATGTCTTCAACTAAAGACTCTAATTTAGCACGCGTTACTTTGATATTCATGTGCTTAGGACCACTGCCATCAGCAGTGATGTAAGGTAAGTTAACATCAGTTTGCTGTGCTGAAGAAAGCTCACACTTTGCTTTTTCTGCTGCTTCTTTCAAACGTTGCATTGCAAGTGGATCAGTTGTTAAATCCATGCCTTGGTCTTTCTTGAATTCAGCGACAAGATAGTTGATTAAACGGTTATCAAAATCTTCACCACCTAAGTGGGTATCGCCGTTAGTCGCTAATACTTCAAACGTGTGCTCGCCTTCAACTTCATCAATTTCAATAATTGAAATATCGAAAGTACCACCACCTAAATCGTAAACCGCAATAACTTTATCGCCTTCTTGCTTGTCCATGCCGTAAGCAAGGGCAGCAGCAGTTGGCTCATTGATAATACGTTTAACTTCAAGACCCGCAATACGACCCGCATCTTTAGTTGCTTGGCGTTGTGAATCGTTAAAGTAAGCAGGAACCGTGATTACAGCTTCTGTAACTGCTTCACCTAAAAAGTCTTCTGCTGTTTTTTTCATTTTCTTTAAAACTTCAGCTGAAACTTGTGGTGGCGCAACGTTCTTATCACGTGTTGTAACCCAAGCATCACCATTGTCAGCTTTAACAATACCAAATGGCATGATTTTAATATCACGCTGAACTTCTTCGTCTTCAAAGCGACGACCAATTAAACGCTTAATAGCATATAATGTATTTTTTGGGTTTGTTACAGATTGACGTTTAGCAGGTTGACCTACTAATGTTTCGCCTTCTTCTGTATATGCAATAATTGAAGGCGTTGTACGATCACCCTCTGCATTTTCAATTACACGTGCTTTGCCGCCATCTAGTACAGCAACACAAGAGTTTGTTGTCCCTAGGTCAATACCGATTATTTTGCCCATCTTTAGGATCTCCGAATACTAATTAAAATAAAGCTTATTAAAGTAAGATTTTTTAATAAACCTGTTGATGAAACAAATAGTGGGGGCAGGAAAATTCTTTTCAACTATTTTGAAAGAAAAAAGTAAATTTATTTCTTTATTTAGCTATTTATGAAGTTTTTTTGATTCTTTTACTGAAATAACGATAAAACAGCTTAATAAAAAATTTTTATCCTTAAATACAAAAAAGCGGTAAGAAGTTTATGAGCAACTTCTTACCGCTTTTTATTCTGTTTTTAATTATACTGTTGTATCTACTGCCGGAGCAGATTTAGAGACCATCACCATCGCTGGACGAATTAAACGACCATTGAGCTCATAGCCTTTTTGCATAACAGCAATAACGGTATTAGGTGCAACGCCTTCAACTTCTTGCATTGACATCGCTTGATGCAACTCAGGGTTGAAAGGTTCATTTTGTGGGTCAACACCTTTAACACCAAATTTCTCTAAAGAAGCAATTAAGCCTTGAAGTGTTAATTCAACACCTTCAATAATAGCGGTATTACTTTCATCTTCTTTATCAATATTCTCTAAAGCACGTTCTAAATTATCAACTGAAACTAACATTTCAGCAGCAAATTTCTCTAAAGCAAACTTACGTGCTTTATCAACGTCTTGTGCGCTACGACGGCGAATATTATCAACTTCTGCTTTAGCACGAACCACAGAATCTTTTTGATCAGCAATGGTCGTTTGTGCTGAAGAAAGACTGAGCTCAAGCTTATTGATTTTTTCTTGTTCTGCGCTAATTACGTCATGCACAAAAACATGTTGTACTTCAACTTGCTCTTCAGCTTGATCAATAATTTCTTGTACCAAAGTTTCTTCAGGCATTAAAGCTTCAGTTGATGGTTTAGCGGTATTTTTATTTTCTGTTGACTCATTAGTCATGAAAGCTCCAAAATAAACTAATAGTATATTTAACAATATAAGGGTTATATAAATCTGATAACCGTAATTATGGGGACTTCTTGCTACGTTTCAAGCATTAATGCCTATTTAATTAACTTTGTTTACACTTAGAGCTTGATAGCACCTTGAAAAAATAGCATATCTTTTATATAGACATTCTATATTAAAGAAATAACCTGTAGTTATCGATTCGCTGACCAAGGCAAAAAAGGCAAGTTTAAGCTACATTATTGATTTGAGAAAAAGACTATTGCCGTTAATCAACACATTATCTTTAGCCTATTGAATTTTGCTAAATACAAAATACGGGCTCAAATAGCTATAAAGTAAATCATTTATAAAAAGTCAACTTTACAAGCCATTAAAATACAGCGAAACTATTATTAACCCTAAGACAAAAATAATTTACAGTGTAGACATGAGTAAAATTTTTAATACCATAGGTTTAATTGGCAAACCAAACCATGAAGGAGCAAGCGCAACAATCACCGCGCTTTATCAATTTCTGACAGAACAGAACTACAAAGTATTAATTGAAAGCTCTGTTGCCCCTTCAATTGATATCGACAAGCTCACCGTTAACACCTTAATGGAGATTGGTGAACAAGCTGACCTCGCAATTGTTGTTGGTGGTGACGGTTACATGTTAGGTGCTGCGCGTGTTTTATCGTGTTACGACGTTGGTGTTATAGGAGTAAACAGAGGCAACTTAGGCTTTCTTACTGATTTATCGCCTGATGAATTACTTGAACCTCTCCAAGAAATTCTACAAGGTAAATCTCGCTGTGAACAACGTTTTATTATAGAAGCGGAAGTTTATCGTCATGGTAAGTTGAAAAGTTCAAACAGTGCCGTAAATGAAGCGGTACTTCATGCTGGAAAAGTTGCCAGCATGATTGAGTTTGAAGTTTATATTGATGGCAGTTTCATGTTTAGTCAGCGCTCTGACGGCCTAATAGTATCAACACCTACGGGGTCAACTGCCTATTCAATGTCTGCAGGTGGCCCTATTCTGACACCTAATTTAAATGCTTTATCTTTAGTTCCCATGTTTCCACATACTTTAACCAGTAGACCGATAGTTGTAGACGGCAACAGTGAAATAAAATTAGTGCTTGCCAATGAAAATTATGAAAACTTACAGGTAAGCTGTGATGGCCACGTAATATTGGCTGTTATGCCTGGCGATGAAGTTATTATCAGAAAAAGTGCATACACCCTTCGATTGATCCATCCACTCGATCATGACTACTTTAATGTACTACGCAGTAAATTAGGCTGGGGTAATAAACTTTATTAATTTTTAATAAATTCAGCCTGTTGAATTTTTATGCGATTAATACTTGCACAAACCCAAATTACTGTATAAATTAACAGTTATATATTTACACAGTAATTTGGCTTCGAAATGCTTTTACAACTTAACATTCAAAACTTCGCAATTGTCCGATCTTTAGATATAGATTGGCGCAAAGGTATGACAACAATTACCGGAGAAACAGGCGCAGGTAAATCGATAGCGATTGATGCCTTAGGTTTATGTTTAGGTGATAGAGCGCTGAATAACGTTGTAAGGCCAAATACTAAAAAAGCAGAGTTAGCGGCAACCTTTGATATTAAGAAAAATATTTCTGCACAAAAATGGCTTAAGAACAACGATCTTTCCCTTACCGATGAACACGACCCTGAGCAAGATTACGAATGTATTTTACGCCGAGTAATATCGGCAGAGGGCCGTTCAAAAGCTTATATAAATGGCAGCCAAGTACCGCTTACTCAACTAAAAGATATTGCACAATTTTTAATAAGTATTCATGGCCAACATGACCATCAACTCATTGTAAAGCCAGCACAACAACGAAAAATACTTGATGAGTATGCCGATCATCAGCATTTATTAGACGACGTTCAATATTATTATCAGCAGTGGCGAAATCTAAAAACAGAATTAAAAAAGTTGCAAGAAAGCAAAGAACAGCGTCAAGCTAAACTGCAATTATTACAATACCAAGTAAATGAGTTAGACGAATTTTCATTGCAGATGGAAGAATTTGAAACGTTAGAAAGTGATTACAAGCGTCATAGTAACGGTCAGACATTATTAAGTGGTGTATTGGAATCATTGCAGGTCTTATCTGAAAATGAAGACTTTAATATCACAGATAGCCTGAGAACTCATTGTGAACAATTGAATGACTTAGCACATATGGATCCAAGCTTAGCTGACATAGCAAAAACATTAGCAGAAGCGCTGATTCAAATTGAAGATGCAAACGATGAGCTAAAGCATTACTACGATAGGCTTGAACTCGACCCAGAAGCTTATCAAATGATTGAAGACCGCTATTCACAGGCGATTAAATTAGGTAAAAAACATCAAGTTGCACCAGAATACATACCAACATTGCATATGGAAATTAAACAAGCATTGAACTTAATAAACTCAGACGGTTCAAGATTAGACACTGCATATATCGACATTGAAAAAGCTAAAGCTCATTATCTACAGTCGGCAAAAACGTTATCAACATCAAGAGTAAAGTCAGCTAAAATAATGAGTAAAAAAATTACACTTAGCATGAAAGAACTCAATATGAACAATGGCGTATTTGAAGTTTCAGTCAATCAAATTGAAGTTGAGGCATTATCACCGTTCGGGCTTGATGAAATAAACTTTTTAATCAGCCTTAACCCAGGTCAAAAAATAGAAGCGATGAATAAAGTTGCTTCAGGTGGTGAGTTATCACGCATTAGCTTAGCGATGCAGGTAATATTAGCTGATAAAGTTATTACGCCGACACTCATATTTGACGAAGTTGATGTTGGTATCAGTGGTCCGACAGCGGCAATGGTGGGTAGCAAACTGCAAGAGCTAGCAAAAAACACCCAAGTAATATGCGTTACTCATTTACCACAAGTAGCCAGCAAAGGACATCAGCAGTTATTTGTCAGTAAATTAACAGATGGAGAATTTACTGAAACAAAAGTGACGGAACTAAGTGAGAATGGTAGAGTCCAAGAAATTGCTCGCTTATTAGCGGGAAATAAAATTACTGATAATAGCTTAGCTAACGCACAAGAGTTGCTTGCCGGTTAATAATACAATTTAACGTAAAGCAGGTACGTGTCATTAAATAAACAGGAACAAAATAAATTGAAAATAGTTTTGTATCTGTCCGCTTGCTTAGTTATTATCCCTTATTGAACTTATTAGGATAAATGAATAATCATGTTGTTTCGTATTTTAGCCCTTACTATCGCCTTATCTCTTTCTGCCTGCTCAAGCTGGGTTTTTCGTATCGACATTCCTCAAGGGAATTTTTTAGAACAAAAGAATATTGACAAACTTCAAATAGGTATGAATAAAGAACAAGTAAAATTTGTATTAGGTAGCCCCGTTGTTGTCGATGCATTTAACAACGACACTTGGCACTATGTTTACTCATTAAAATCAGGGCGAAGTGAAGAACTAAACATTCAGAAAAAGTTTATTCTATCTTTCGACCAAGACTCATTAATTAGTGCTGAAGGTGACTTTGAATTATCGGAAAGTTTTTATGTGCCAATGGTGAACTAATTGGTACTGTACTTTTAGTTCAATAAAAAACGGCCTTAACAGCCGTTTTTTTATTTTACATTTTGCAGTAAATTTTTTAGCTGGCCTTATTTCGTCGAGGATCAACGCGACCACCCGTAACTTTATCGGCACGCCCTTCATTTTTTGCTTTTTCAGCTCTGCGCTTTCTAACCTCTTTTGGATCAGCAATTAACGGTCGATATATTTCAATACGATCTAAATCTCGTAAAGTATCTGTTAACTTAGCCACTCGATTCCAAATACCAACATTATTTATGGTTAGGTCTATTTCTTCAAAAACAGATAAAATGCCTGATGCAATAATACCTTGCTCTAACAAGGTGCCTTCGTCGACTAAAAACGTCAATAGCTCTTGTCTATCGGGTAGTCCATAAACAACTTCTATTTGTATTTTACGTTGAGCAAGTTCTTGCTCTATTTCTATGCTATCAACCATTAGAATGATAAACCTCTTTAGCTCTTTGTGTAAAAGCTTGTACCATATTATTCGTCAAACTTGTAAAAACACGGCCAAATGCCAAATCGAATACTTTACTCGAAAACTCATACTCTAAATGCAGACTAATCTTACAAGCTTCTCCGGATAATTCAGTAAGTTGCCAGTAACCCGTCAACTTTTTAAAGGGACCATCAACTAAATCAAGTTGTACTTTATTATCACCAATCAAGGTATTCTTGGTGGTAAACCATTTTTTTAGTACCCCCTTCGAAACCATCAAAGCAGCAGTAACTTCATTACCTTGCTGAGAAATTATCTTACTGTTACCACAATTTGGAATAAATTGAGGATAAGCAACAATGTCATTAATTAATTGATACATTTGGTCAACGCTATACATCACTAAAGCGCTGCGACTAATTACGGGCATTTATATTCCTCAGCTTTAAAGGGTAATGATAACAAAGCCGTGAGCAAAAGGCATTAAACAGAAAAATTGAAATTAATCATTCAAATATCAATAATTCTCCGTATAATGTTTGTGATTGCTATTTTTGATAGCAAACAAAATGGAAATATAATGGCACAGAAAAAAAAATCAAACAGCAATACTATTGCGTTAAACAAAAAAGCTCGTCATAACTATTCTTTAACTGATAAGTTTGAAGGTGGGATGAGCCTGCAGGGTTGGGAAATTAAAAGTATCCGTAGCGGAAAAGTTAATATTTCTGATTGTTATGTACACGTAAAAAACGGTGAAGCTTATTTACTGGGTGCTGAAATAATGCCGCTCAATGCTGCTTCTAGTCACGTAGTATGCGAACCTAATCGTGACCGCAAGCTACTGTTGAATCGACGCGAATTAGAGAAAATAACCGCCGCTGTAGAGCGAGATGGTTATTCATTAATTGCCACGGCGATGTATTGGAAAGCCAATTGGGTCAAACTCGAATTTTATTTAGGTAAAGGAAAGAAAGACCACGATAAGCGGTCTGATATTAAAGACAGAGAATGGGCTGTTGATAAAGGCCGATTAATGAAAAATAAGAATTTAGATCGATAACAAGTTAACAATTAACACGTTGTTTATTTAAAAGAAGCGCTGTACAATGCGCTTTATAGACTGAATAAGTTTATAATTAAGATGTAAAAACTTTGGGGCGGATCTAGGATTCGACAAGATTCATGAAACCCGAGGTGCATGCCCAGGGGCGGTTTGCCTGGTAAAAAGCCGCAAAACTATAATTGCAAACGACGATACGTTCGCACTAGCCGCTTAGGCTAGCCATCGCCTCAAAAATTCTCCTATTGTTTAGAGGATCGATGGTCACCCCAAATAGGATAGCGAGGGAAGCACGCTTAAGGCTGAACCGCGAAATAGTATTAAGCTCACCATGACGAAGCCTGTCGGTTGGCGTCTAATTGGTTAAACAAATAATCGACTAAGCATGTAGTACCAAGGATGTAGGCTTTTTGGACGGGGGTTCGATTCCCCCCCGCTCCACCAAATAATGAATTAAAGACGTCCTAGGACGTCTTTTTTTTCACTTTAAATCAGTGACTTAGCCATAATAGCGTCTATTAACCTCCATTACTGTTTTACGACATCCAAGTTTTTTAGTAACATTAGATGTAACACCAGCCCAGTGTTACTAAAATGGAAATATTATGGCTCGCATCGTTAAACCTCTAACAAATACCGAAGTTAAAAACGCTAAAGCTAAGGATAAGGAGTTTAACCTTGCTGATGGCGAAGGTTTATCATTAAGGGTAAAGCCAAATGGCTCTAAAAACTGGATTTTTAATTACACCCATCCAGTATCAAATAAGCGGGCGAACATTGGTTTTGGTATTTACCCCGAAGTAACACTTGCAATTGCAAGAGACAAACGACTTAACGCAAGATCTCTCCTCGCTAAAGATATAGACCCTAAAACACATAAAGCCGAAGCCATTAAACAAAAAAAAGAAGTCTTATCTAATACTTTCATCAATGTAGCAAGTAACTGGTTTGAAGTTAAAAAAACTTCAGTTAGTCAAGATTATGGGCTAGATGTATGGCGCTCTTTAGAGCTACATATATTACCTTCTATTGGTAAATATCCGTTAACAGAAATCACCGCACCTTTGGTGATCTCTATAATGAAGCCTATAGCTGCTAAAGGTAGTCTTGAAACAGTCAAACGCCTATCACAGCGTTTAAACGAAATTATGACCTATGCCGTTAACACTGGTCTTATTCATGCCAACCCATTATCAGGCATTAAAGCCGCTTTCGAAAAGCCAAAAAAGCAAAATATGCCTACACTCGCAGCTGATCAACTTCCTGAATTAATGACAGCATTAAGTCGAGCTAGCATAAAAATAGTCACTAGAACGTTAATAGAATGGCAGTTACATACGATGACCCGACCAGGTGAAGCCGCTGCGACCAAATGGAATGAGATTGATTTTGAAAACAAGCTATGGAACATTCCTGCTGAACGTATGAAAAAGAAACGCCCTCATACAATTCCATTATCTGTGCAAGCTTTAGGCTTATTATCGAGTATCAAACCCATATCAGGTCACAGAGAGTATGTATTCCCTGCAGATCGCAGCCCAAGAGATCACGCTAATAAAGAAACAGCCAATGCTGCGTTAAAACGAATGGGCTTTAAAGGAATACTAGTTGCTCATGGTATGCGTGCACTTGCTAGTACTACCCTAAACGAACAGGGGTTTGATCCTGATGTAATTGAATCTGCACTTGCTCATGTAGATAAGAATAAAGTACGCAGGGCTTATAACCGTGCTGAATACATTGAACGACGTAAAGACATGATGACTTGGTGGTCACAACATATTGAAACAGCCGCTACAGGAAATATGAGTTTAGCAAATAAACTATCAGTGCATTCGTAAGCACAAAATAGAATAAGGCAAAGCCAAGTTAAACTTTTATGCTACCTGTGTGGCAGTGAACTATTGTCTTTACCCCAGAGTCGCAATTAATTATTTCTAAACAGCCTTTGCGACAGTGAACATGTGATACTTTTACGGGCTGTGAAGTTTACATTTATAAGCTGCCTGTGCGGCAGTGAACCTCACTTTGCTGGACGAATTGTTCGCTGGCTTTTTCTAAGCTGCCTGTGCGGCAGTGAACGAATAGCCATATCAGGTGTTGTTGTTGTTGGTTTTTTAGTCGAGATGGAAATACCAATACTATATAACCATGCTCCTAACCACCCTTTAATCTCTTTCAGTGCTTCTACTGAGGTAACAGGAAATACGACCGTTAAATAATCAATAGCTGTCATCATTTTTGTGACATTATTTTGCGGACAATGTGTCTGCATTAAATACCCTAAGTAGTCAAAGCTACAGGCGTTACTTTCACTGACGTTATAACTATTAACTGTCTGTAAATAAGATCCAGTGGTGATCTGACTAGGTTCAAAGGAGTTCTTTTTCAGAAGTGTATTCATCTTAAATCCCCTGAACTAATTGGCTACGCTTTGCTTTAAGCTCTGCCACAAGTTCTTTGATTTGTTCTGATGAATAACCAGCGCACATTGCCGCAAGGACGGCTTGAGTTTCGTGTTCTATCCAACCGACGGCACGATGGCCTCCGAGAGAAATAGGCTCAGGCATTAAACCTTCGTTTATTCGAGTGTATAAAGTAGATTTTTATAACCTGTTTGGTGAAGTAATTCAGGTTGGCGTTGTATTCTTATTTGGGCTATTTGAGCCATGTTCGATCCTTAATGGAATTTGAAAACATGACTAAATTACTAAGCTGATCGGATCGACCTGCGCGCAGGTGATCCGTTTGACTAAATTAATTCTATTTTTTTAAACATTGATAGAAAAAAGTTGCAGTTAATTTAAAGCCCATTAAGTTATCAGGCTGTGCTGGGCTTCCATAGAGGTTACCTTCAATTGTTAATCTATCATTAATATTTTTTTGTATTTCTTCTTCTGATATTTTACCAAGACGTACATCATCTTCAGCCATCTCTAACAGCCACATGTTCGCAGCATCTTCCCCCTCTCTCTTGCGCCTGGGAAATTCTTTCCTGTTCTTTTTATATTCACAATCTTCAATGTATTTTTTATTCGCCCATGTTTTAAGATCATTTTTATATTCCTTCAACATTTCTATGTCAATATTGCTGACGGCTTCATACCTTTTATTAGCTGTTTCTTTAGCACCTTTAGTAATAAACACATCCTTAATGCCCCGTACCGTCCTTTTTTTTTCAATAAGTAGCCCAAGCATTCTTTCAAGATTGAATAAGCCAGAATCTCTGAGTATTACAGATAAATCGTGTACTAAAACTTTATCCATTTTATAATGATTGTTTTCTACCTTCGTTAATTCTATATCTGCCATTAACAACTTTTCGTAAAGTATTGCTTGAGCTAAAACAATACCTTTTTCTTGGGTTGCTGCTTTAATCTTTTTAGAAAACTCATTCCTAGCATAACTATCAGCTGCGCCAACAAGTGATGTTGGTTCTATGGGTTCAACAAGAGTTTTGTGGACAGGTTTGATAAAGATCACTAACGATTTAATATCGTCTCTTCGTTTCTCTTGGCGCTGTTTTTTAGTCAACTGAGCCATATTTATTGATTACCCCTAATACAATAAGTTAAGTACACTATAATAAATCGAATTCCTTTAAATCTCAAAATTGATTTAATCACCTCAATGATTATTCAGGTGGTGGGGTGAACTTAAATTTTCGTATTACTTTGTTAAACGTTGGCACACCTTCATCCGGCAATAGGTTTGCCTTGTGCTCTTCAAGCGTCTCTCTAGAGTCCCCATAGGAATCCCAGTCGATTGATGCTGAATAATGCTGTAGTTGGTAAAACACTTTCGCAATGGTTGCGAACTTACCTGATCTGGTCGCTTTTCTTAATCCGTTGAGGTAGCTGTCTCTATGAACTGTCGGTACGATAATTTTATGTAGATCTACAGAGTGCAATTCCCGATTCATCATGATGCGTGATAATCGACCATTACCATCATCAAATGGGTGACACTCAGAAATAATGAATTGCATAAAAATAGCACTTTCAAGACCTTTGGGGAGGGTTATATATATATCAAAGGCTTTAGTTAGCGTGCCGACTAGCTCGCTTGGGTGCACAAACACACTGCTACCTGCTTTGTTAACACGTTCTTTAAATTTACCAGGGCGTTTATTTTTTCTTTCGCGCATAAAATCAAAATGTGACTGTTGAAGCGCTTCAATTAGTTCGTCTGCTGTAGAGGGGGTAACACTCATGCTTTGTAGGTCACTTACTTGATTGAAAACAGCCAAAACATCGTGACTGTCTTCGTGCCTTTCATGAACCGTGCTACCGGTGAATACTATTTCTTCTGCTTCATCTATTTCAAACTCAGTTCCTTCGATAAAATTTGAAAAATAGCTTTCAAAAAAGGCGAGGTGTTTCCAACTGCTTTTATTGTAAGTATACGGGACCGCTTCTAAGTTACATCTTAGCAAGTAATCAGCAAGTGATTGAAATAGGTCTATTCGCCCTACATCGAATGGAGTGTTTTGTGATGTGGCAATCGCTATTTCACTTTCTAATATGCCACCATAAGGGTGGGTTGAAAGTAGTGAGCTAATGATGTTTTCTAGTGTTGAAAATTCATGTTCAAAGCCATATTTTATAGCAAAGGTTCGAGTCTGATCCCTTATATTGTTGAGCTCGTCTTCGCCATTTTGACGTCTTAAGACGGTGCTTAAATGTTGTTCAACCCATTCTTTCCCTAATGATTTTTTAACCTTTGTTCGACTTAGAGCAAGGTTTTCAAGGTACTGCCGTGCAGGAGATGAGCGAAAAATAGTAGGGAGAAATGGCTCTGTTAGTTCGGATGTATTTCCTGCTGAAAGTTCTATGGTAAGCATACCGCCAATTGAGATCTTTCTTCTTGATACACCATCTTTAACGATATAAATAACGCCATCAACAGGCCTTAATTCATGTGCTGTTCGGTAGGCGGCAATAGCGCTGGGGAATAAGTAATTTACAATCTCATGCCATTTGGAGTATACGATTTTTTCTACATCAGCATAAGAAGCATCAGTGTATATTCCACGATATATTCTGATTAACTCCCCTTTTTTTACTTTGGCGATAAGCGAGCGACTTGTATCATCAGACGTTGAAAAATAGAGTTTGGCCATGGTGCATCCTTATTCAGTGCGCTTTGCTATAATTCAGTAGAGCGACTATTTATTTATATCATTCAAACTTGCAGCCAGAATACACATAACACTCGAATAAGACAATTAATTACGTGTAACTATAAAATAAGACCACTGAATAAACATAACATTAAAACAAAGGGGGGAAAGTAGCAAAGAAAGCATGCAATAATTCATCCGTATAACATTTTGGGCAATTACATAAGTTGTGCCACCTAATTGCACCAGAACTGCCAGTCATTATCATCTAATACTGTCACCTATTAACATTTACTGCGACCACTGAATAGCATTAGCTTTGCCACTAATAAATATGTTCACTTTGTGCGCATTGCTGATGTTAGCAACTGGTTGATCTTTATATCAAAAGATAGCCAAAAGCGGAAGTTAGCTTTTTAGTTATTAACGCCAGTTCAGAGCCTATTGCGGTCATTCTAATTTAAATGCTTTTGTTTATTTGTACCCAAAATCTTACTAAATATTTAGCATCCGATTATGTACACAATCTCAAAAGCGGACATTAGAATCATCTAAGGTCCACATAAAGTAGAGTTGTTAAATCTAAGGCGCTAATGAGATAGTGCTAACCGTCACTATTGCCACTAACCAGTCGTAAGAATCAGCAGGGGTTTGAGATTGCCTGTGGTAGGTTTAGGGCTTATAGTTAACATTACAAAATCACATTCGTCGAATAACGCAGCTTTATGAGCAAAAAAAGCATCAACCTAATTGGCAGATGCTTCTTGATGATTATCGACAACATTGGGTTACATGGGTTTATTCAGGCATACCGTCGTCGATAATCGATTTTGATAGAGAAACTAATTTTTTAAGATTGTTTCTTAAATCGACGTGAAACTAAAGCCATTAAGCCTAATGCAAATATCGCTAGTGTTGAAGGTTCAGGGACCTCGGTTCCCAAAGGCGCGTAAGCCGATATTGTCAACGGACCGGAACCCTCATTAACATCACTATATCCTCTCATCCATATGTTAAAACGTATAGTACCTTGCGCGACTGGGTCCACACCGATATCGTAAGCCATCATGATTGTGCGCCGCTGTTCTATGCCGGTCCCCAATAATCCTAAATCCGTATTCCAGTAAATCATTTGGAATTTCGTTAGAACACCGTTTGCCATAGTATACTCATTCAATTGATACCCATTAAATAAATTTAAACGCTTGTGGCACCCGATAACCAGTCACTGTTATATGTCTCCATCGTAATATTGGAAGCCTGTCCCGTAGTATTGTCCTCAAGTCCGTAAATCTTTCCGGTAGTTGTGCCCAGAACATTATTATACGTGTGAGTAAATGTGTACTGGTATATCAACCCCGCGTGGGCCGACGCTGATGCTGTAAGTAACACGACAACTATAGTCATAAATTTAGACCAAGTGTTTAAAAATTTATACTTCATGTGATTTACCTTTTAATCCCTTCACAACACTGATATGCGAATTGAATTGTTAAAAAGTGACGCGTCATCACTTTATGATTTTTAATCAAAAGCAAAATACATACCAAAAAATTAATATTCTATACTTCAATTAGATACAAAAGATCAATGATATAAGTCAGTTAGAAGTGTAAAATAGCCTGACACTAAAAAAGTTTATGATTTTGTCATTGGCGATGCTCCATGGAGCCTCTGATAAACGGTTCGTTAGATAAGTTTCGGTGTAACAACCATGATGACAATCCTCATTTCATCCACCAAACCCAAAATCGTCTACGCTCACCGAGCAGCAAAACAAAGACCAAACACTATATTTGATTAACCAACTGGAACCGCTCTTGGAGGTTATATCTGAATGCAGTCACTGTTACACTCGCTTGATTAAAGGTTACAGCAGGGAATTAGGTAGGAAATGTTATCACTGTAACCATGATGAAAAAAATTTTCATTAATACACCTTTGATTGATACACCTAACTATATAAGGTCAGCAATACACCCTTTAGCTGACCGTAAAAAAACTGACGCTATCAAATAATTAGTTCCGCTAACGGAGGAGTCTTTACTCTTGAATTCATTAATGTCAGCTATCGTATCAGAGAAGACCTTTTTGGTGCTGATTTAGGGTGTTAGGAAAGGTCTCTATTGTGGCAAAAGTGAGCATTAGAAGTGTTCAATTTATCCAAAGAGACAGCTTTAATAAAGCCAAAAAATTGTGGCATAATTAAATGTAATTGGTTGGCTTAGGTAAATGAAATCAAGTGGCACTGCTGCTAGAGATTTTCCAACATTTGATAAGATGTCACTTATTCCGTTAAATAAGAGCATCAATTATATTTATTTACTTTTTCACAGTGTTCCATAGAATGTTAAAATCAATACCTTAGTTAAGTTCAGCCCCTAGCTTGATACAACTTTAACGTTCAGTGGTAGCGCACCATTTTTGGTTAGCGACAACAGCCCAATGAATAAGTTAATTTCGATTACTTTCAGCATTGATAAAATGACGATTAAATCAGTAATTACCGCTAACCAATCAGCGTCATTAACATTAAAACGTTCAAGTAATTTATTTATTTCGTTTAACTATTTTCAATTTGTCGTGAAGTGAGAACAATTCAACTAAATAGACAGGTTTTACATTCCCCATAATATCAGCCAAGATTACTTGGCAGTGATGGCTTATACAAGACAGATGATTGCTTAACTGCCCAGATAAAAACATCAAATTTACTGACTTTTATCCATAGTAAAAAAATGATGACTTAGTCACAACGTAACACCAGAAGTAACACCAAAGAAAACACAATAAAATAAAAACCATAAATATCAGTAAATTAAACAACAAACAAGGAAGTTCCCGCGTCCACCAAAAAAAGACCTTTTTAATCGATTAGTTATACCTAGTAACTTTTAGATTTGGCGATAAACAAACCACCGTTTATGATAAAAAACCGCTTAATTGCGGTTTTTTTATATCTAAAATTATCCGAACGCTACTTTAATATTTAGCGTCAAAGCCAATTAACGAACAACATCAGTAACTCTCACTCTGTTAATTATCTTTCTCTATAGCTAAAAGCCTAAAGTGTATATAGCTGTCTTTATTCATTATTTTACAAAAGTAACATCTGGGTAGACCATTAAGACCTCTAATGCTCATCTCACCTCCTGCAAATAAACATATTTAAGGTTTTTATTCTCAGCTAAAAATGAAAAATCTAATCATATACATTGCCAAATAAGCAGCTAAGCAAAACGAGAGCCAAATGCACCATATCCACAAAAATTAAGTTCATGGAATCTGAACCAAGAAGTGTTGCGGTGCAAGATAAGTGTGAAATAGATTGGTGATTAAAGCCTAAAGGTCCGATAGAGTTAATAAACCCCGTAACGAATGCGAGACAAACAAACCATATTCTACTCATCAAGTTGATTTTGAAATCACGATAATCCTTAAGCAGTTTCCCATGCTAATGCCAATAGGAAAAACAGTCTACTAAGATGATGAGGAGTGGAATGAAAATAACAAACTTCATTATGAGCTTCCCCCGATAAAAAAGACACCTTTGCTTACACTGCCAGGGCTTAATATTCTATTGACAAACAATCACTACCCCTGAGTACATCCCAAAACGTTGTAGTATTTGTTAATGTAACTGCCAAGTGTTCCGCGCAGTTCTTTATCACTTTGAAATACATTACCACGAATAACCTCAGTCTTCATTGAATGTAAAAATGACTCCATATGCGCATTATCAGTACATTTTCCCGCTCGGCTCAAGCTATGAATTATCCCATGTCGTTTCAATACTCTTTGATAAACGTGTCCACGATATTCTACGCCTCTATCAGTATGGAGCATTAAATCACCGGACGTTTTTCGATGAATCGATATCGGCTTGATGTTCCTCGGCAAGAAACCGTTGCCACTTTTTTAGGAAATACAGCTCCTCCTTGAAATGTTCGCTCATCGGCATTCTTTAATCACTAAAACGCGCACTAACTAAATGATTATTTTGATACTATCAAGTCATTACTTTACAAAAAAGGACTTGATAGTTCATTAAGAAATCACTAACTATTGACTTATTCTTCAACTAAATACTGAAAATCAATGTTTCTATTATACTGAGGTGGCTTCGTTAATAAGGGATGAGGTTCAATGACTCTCCAACTTCATGAACGACTGCGGCAATAGTAAAGTAAAAGCATTAATTAAAGGAAGAAATCTAATATTAAGTAGACAATATATTTTCCATATATCGAAAAATCAGATTATTACTTTGCAATTGCTGTGATTTTATTAATACACTATTTATGTACTAACACCACTCACTAGAGTCAATAGATACTTTAGCCTTTCTTCAATCACAATGAGTAATAAAGCTAGTATGAAAAATATATTTAAGAAAATTATTTTTTGCCTCTTTATTTGTTTATTTTTCATTAGTAAGCTATGTAAACCAACTCACTTTTGTTGCTCAAAAATTGCCACCCTTTCACTTTTTGGGTGTCGATAACAAGCCTACTGGAGTCTTAGTTGAGGTTATTGAAGCATTAAGGGTTCGAGCCAAACTTTCTGGCAGTATTGAATTAATGCCCTTTGCTCGCAGTTATAATCAAACATTAAAGGAAAAACACCTTCATGATTTCTTTAATGAAAAGTACTGACCGCAAAAATAGCTTTCAGTGGATTGGCCAAATGTTTAAAAGCAAAGCTTTCTTAGTTGGGCTCCGTAGCCGTTCAGATATTAATATTAGTGATATTGAAGAAGCAAAGTCGTTTATTGTTGGTACAATTCGTGGTTATCATTCAGAAAAACATCTGAAGAACGCCAGTTTCTTAGTTAAAGACAACCTCTATTTATCAATTAATTATAAATATATGTGTGGGATGTTATTTGAACAAAAAATTGATTTCATTTTAACTAACTTTGTTGTTATTGACAGTAAAATGAAAAGTATTGGATTCAATAAGAAAGATATTAAACCCTTCGTTGAGCTACATAATTTCCCAGGTGATCTATTTATTGCTACTGGACTCAAGACATCAAACACAACAGTTGCTAATTTATCCGACGCATTGCAACAGATTAAAGTCGATGGAACCTATAAAAAATCAGGGATAAATGGGGGATATAAGTTGAACCAATTTTATAAATGCAACCCACTTTTTATATCAAATTCAAACACCCACGCTCGCCTTTACTAAAAATATTGTACTATTTACCATTCAATTAAAAAAAATTGCCAATAATTTTAACGGCTCCATTAAAAATAAACACTATACTTTGGTTAATCATCGCTATTTAGGCTTTATAATTCGAAACCAAAAGCACACAAGATAATTGACCATACATTTGACGAAATACAGCGAACTAATTGCTGGTTATTTTTAAAGCCTAAAGCAAGAGTCTAAATAACGGAAAGACTTACATATATGGGTTATGAGCAATATGGAAAAATTTCGTAAATTAATTATTTCTTTTATTCCAATTATCATAGGGATAATGGTGAGTTTTGCTAATGCTGAAAAAAACCATTATGAAGCAGCACTCCAAGCTTATAATCAGCATGATATTGAAACAGCTTATATTCATTTAAAAAATGCTTTGCAGCAGGGTGAGAGAAATTTACCTGCAAAATTGTTGTTAGCAAAAGTTTTGATAGATAAACATTCATATTCGGCGGCAGAGCAAGAACTAAATGATCTCATTAAGTTAGGTGTCGATAGTAATTTAATTGTTTTTCCACTTGGGGAAAGTATTTTAAATCAAAGTAAATTTAAACAGGCATTAATTTTTGCTGACCAAATGACACTAAAAGAAGAAGGCGCTCTCGCTTATAGCCACATAAAAGCAAGAGCTTACATCAGTTTAAATAACTTGGACAACGCAAAAATAGAATACCAAAGTATGTTAACTCACGATTCCAATAATACAGATGCTCTATTAGGGTTAGCAACAGTTTATATTTATCAAAAAAATAATGTTAAAGCTAAAATGCTACTGACCAAAGCTGAAAAAAAAGATCCTGATAATGGAATATTATGGCAATTAAAAGGTCACCTTGCTCGTAGCAATAGTCAATTTAGTAAAGCTATAAAATACTTAGTCAAAGCGAACAAGCTTGATCCAAACAATATTGAAACATTACGAATTTTAATTAGCTGTTATGTCGATATTGAAAACTTTGATATGGCTGATCAATTTGCGGATCAAGTACTTAACATTGCAAGAAATGACCCGCAAACAACGTTTATGAAAGCCCTTATTTTAAAAGAACTTAACCAGCCAGAATTATCAGAAAAAATACTGGTGGAACTTAGTAATCAATTATCTAAGATTGATGAATCTTACCTATTATCTCAACCACAATTATTATTACTTGATGCGATGAGCAGTTATGCCCAAGAAAATTGGAAGCAAGCTGAAAGTAAATTTAAAAGATACCTAAGTCAAACCACCGCTCAAAGTGAAGTCAGTGAAATAATGCTATTAGCTGATGTTTACCAACAACAACAAGAACCTAAACATGCTTTATTATTATTAGAAAAAAATGAAAAAAAACTCATTTTTAACAAGCAATATGCATTGGTATTAGCAGGCTTATATCTTAAATTTGATCAAAACTATAAAGCTGATTTTCTTTTATCAAAATTACGAGTTGATTATCCTCAAGATGAAGCTGTATTAATTCTATCAGCTAATGTATTAGAAGCCTCTGGCCGAGTTGAACAAGCGTTAGCTTTATTAGAAGAGGCAAAAATAACAGGCAGCGAAAATTATCAATACGCGTTATCACTATTATCATTAAGAATAGGAGCTTTCCAAAAAAGCTTAAATTATATTAAGCCACTAACAAATACTGATCCAAAAAACATTAGCTATCAGCTAGTAACAGCTCAAATATTGATTGAATTACAACGATTTAATCAAGCCCAAGAAATTATAGAAAAGTTGTATATTGCGCAGCCAAAAAATAGTGAAGTTGGCACAAGTTATGCCTTGCTTCAGCTTAATTTAGGCAAGCTAGACATAGCAAAAGAAATATTAACTAACGTTTTAAAGAGCAACAAAAATAATAACCAAAGTGCACTACTTCTTGCAAAAGTAGAGTATCAGCTGGGTAATAAAGCAGCAGCAATTGCAGGGTTTGAGCAACAAGCTAAAGTATCATCAGTAAAAACAGTCGCACTTACTGAATTAGCTAATATCTATATTGCTGAGCAAAAATGGGAAGATGCTCTCTCTGTGATTAACCAAATACTTAGAGATAACCGACTAGATGTTCAGGCACTTTTTAAAAAAGCAGAGGTCTTATTAGCATCAAACCAGCCAAAAAAATCTAAACGTAAATTAAATATACTGGCTGGATTAGTGGGTAAAAACCCCCCTAGATTAATGAAGTTAAGCCAACTACAACTGCAAGTTGAAGACTTTTCTGGCGCAGAATATAGCCGAGAACAAGCATTAAAATGGGCGCCTAACTCATTACCGATCGTTATTGAACTTATTAAAATTAAGATTCAACTCAATAAAATTGATGAAGCTATAAAATTACTTGCTGAGACTCAAAGAAGAATGCCTAAAGAGAATGTTCGTCTTACTATTTTACAGGGAGATATATTTAACGCGAGTAACAAAACGCTTGAAGCTTTTACTGCATATTTAAAGGCAGTAAAACAAGAACATAATAACGTCATAGCACTAAGTAAGCTGTATCAAATCAGCAAAGGAGAATACTTATCAGTAAAGTTTATTACTGAATTAAGCACACTTATAGATAAATACCCTGAACTGTTATTACACCGTCATCTATTAGCTGATCATCTGTTGGAAAATAAACACTTTACACAAGCACAACATCAATATGAAACCCTCTTAAAAAATAACATACCGTCAATAAAAAGAGCCCTAGCGCTCAATAGTTTAGCAACTATTTATATCCGTGATGGTAACTATACCCTAGCAATAAAAACATCAAAGCACGCTTTGATGTTAGACCCTAGCGTGCCAGCTATTATAGACACCGTTGGTTGGGCATTAGTGCTATCAGAAGAGTTAGACCTGGGGTTGTCTTACCTAAGGCAAGCCTTTAGTTTATCGTCGACTAGCCCAGATATTCAGTACCATATTGCTTATACATTGCTAAAACTAAAGCGTGTAGATGAGGCGAAAAAAGTACTAACTAAATTAGTAGCTTTACCGGCTAATTTTGAAGAATATCAACTGGCGAAACAATTGCTGGATAAGTTATTAATTAAATAATTTGTTATTACAACACCTTGTCGATTAATCGTTCGAATTACGAACAATACTCCCTGTATTCTGCTATTATAAAAGAGTGTAACTTAGGGATGAGTTTTTTATCTTATAAGGATTAAGTTTTTTTATATTCTGAAAATATCAGATATACAAAATGGTGTCTAATTTGAAGCTCATATATCCATTCCTATTTATCTCGGTGTTATTTGCAGTGTCTAGCGCACAAGCGAGTTTTCAACCCTTGTTAGATTCGGACCTCAAGAACCAGTCGCTCTATGCCAGCGGTTACATGACAATGGGCGCGCGTACAACGGTTGGTGGTAATGTTCAAAGTGCTACTGCAATAACGCTCGCCGCAGATGCAATTGTGGGTGGCAATGTTGAAGCTGGAACCGCAGTAACCCTTGGTGCTGCTGCTGGTGTCGATGGCTATATTCAAGCGGGAACTACTGCAACACTTGGAGCTGCTTCTGGTGTCAATGGCTATATTCAAGCGGGAACTACTGCAACACTTGGAGCGGATGTAAATGTTGATGGTGACCTGATTGCGGGTACAACAGTAACAATCGACTCAACTGTAGATATTGGAGGTAGTGTTCTGGCTGGAACTACAGTAACCGTAGGTGCTAATTCAATTTTTAGAGAAAATATTGATGCAGGTACAACAGCGACTATTGGCGCTGGTGTTCAAATAGAGGGTGTCCTTACCACTAATTCGTTACAGGTTTTGCCCCCTTCCCCTGTAGTAACAAATCAAGAAAGTCTAATTACGTCAGTACAAGAAACACTAAAAGCATTGGGAACAGGTACTGAGTTAGTTTCTACTACTTTTGGCACAGATAATGAAACTCTCGAAGCCGGTATTTACAGCAGTATAAATTATCTGACGATTGCTATCGGAAAAACCCTCACATTAGATGGCAAAGGTATGGATGGCTCTTGGGTTTTCAACATAGCAAACTATCTTAGCTTTGCTGCCGACTCTAAAGTCGTATTAAAAGATGTAACAGATAACAGCAGTATTATTTGGAATGTTCTAGGCGACAAACTTGGCGCAACTGGCTACACACAACTTGGCGCAGGTGCAGAGGCCAGGGGATATATCCTTGCAAAGGGTTTTGTCCAAACAGGTGCCAACGCTCTTATCACTGGCATAGGGAATGATTGTGGTGGAGCTTATTCAGCAACTAATTTTATTGAATTTGGTGCAGATAGCGTAATAGGGCGAGAAGGTTGTACAAACGGTGAAGTTACGGCCACAACGAGAGTACCCGAGCCCACAACTTTTTGGTTATTAAGTTTAGGGATTATTGGCTTAGTGACTAAAGCTAGACAAAAGAAAGCATAACCTGTAGATATTAATAAAACGACTCTAGATACAGTCGTTTTTATTTTTGATGTCAATTTCTTATTATTACTGCACGAACTCGCTGAAATTAAAGAGTCTGTTTACTTACCAATTTTACCAGTAAGGACTCATGCATAGATCACTAACTACACTCCTCTATTAAAAAATTAGCCGTAGACTTGATCTCAAGCGGTTAAGTTAGTTCGTGAAAAAATGCTATTATTTCATGCACTTTTTAACTGACCTATACCGTTTAAGACCGTAACGTCAATGTTACTAACGCAATACCATGATCGGTACTTTCGCCATCACGCTCAAAAATAGGATTAATTAAATGTCGATCATAAGTATCATATCCGCTAACTTCATAAAGACTGTCGTGATAGCTGGCATCAAATTCACATGACAATAATATATAGTCGAGAACAGAGCTACTCGCACCAAAATAATGTGTTGGTGTACGTGGCATTTTTTCTTCTTTACTCGTTTCATTTGTTATCGAGGCTTGAAATAAATCCCAACCATCTTTTAAACAATATTGAGCAAGATAGGCGTCGCGGTCAATAGACGACACAAAACGTAAGGTGTTTGTCAGTAAGTGACTTAACACACCATCAGTTAAGGTATTATTAAAATCGCCCATTAATACCATAGGATTACTTGTAGTCTCACGACGCTCAATCATATCAATCATTAATAGTGTCGCTTCACTGCCACGTTGTATCGTTGACCCCCAACCACCAGCAACTTGTGCTTTTAGGCTTTCAATAATGGTTTGCTCTGGCGAGCGACTTTTATTTTGCTCATCAAGTTCGATCATTGAACGTTTAGATTTAAAATGCACAACATAACAATCACAGCTCCCCAGATGAGGAACCTTAACCGTTGCTCTTAATACTTTTCGGCTAAAAGAAAAGTGCTGAGTTAAACCTAGTGTTTGTGCCAGTTCAATATTTGGCTTTACTGCTGCAACCTCAATAATCGGATAGCGAGAAGCGATGGCGACAACCGGGCGTTTGTAAATAAAATCATCTATCACTTGGGGGTCATCAACCACGGCAAAATAACGATAGCCCTGCCCCGCAACTAATTGTTTTAACGACTCGGGACTAAAGACTTCTTGAAAGCCAATAATATCAGGTTGATACTCACGTAAATATTCAGCAATCCAATGTTGTTTTTTACGCCACTGCTCAGCACTATAAATACGCTCAAAATCATAGAAAGCATTGGGAGGCTCAAGATAATTGAACAAATTAAAGGTCGCAATTTTAAGCTGTAAATTTGATACGGCTATAGAAGGCAATATCAGATTTATTTCTGTTGGATCTTTTTTCTCTGGGTAATCGATGATGTTAACTCTACTAAACGTTGAACTGTGATTATACCTGAGATAAAAAATTAAAAACCAACAAGATAAATTACCATTTAGCTAACAGCTTATTTACGTCACTTTTTGCTGTCTTTGATAACTTTTGTATTAATGCAAAAGGCACAAACTCGCCGTTAATTTTTTCTTCGATATCATCAAGCATCGATAACCATAATTTTGCGGTCATCTCTGCATCAAATAAAGCCCGGTGAAAGGCTCCATCTGATGGAATGTTTTTATAACGAATAAGTGTCCCTAGTTTATGATTAGGCGCGTCTATATTAATTCTACGTGAAACCAGTAATGAACAAATAAATTGCCCCGAGTATCTTCTAGAAATATTATTAAGCTCGGCGTCCAAGAACTTTTGATCAAAAGAAGCATTGTGCGCAAGTAAATTATCATCGCCAAGAAAATTGGCAAACTCTGCCATCACTTCATCACAAGAACCGACCTCAGCGAGCATCTGATTAGATATTCCAGTGTATTGTTCAATAAAGCTACTAACCCGAAAACCAGGATTCATTAACGATTGAAATTTGCCGGTAACCTTACCGTCTACAATTCTAACCGCCCCTATTTCTATGGCCCTATCACCTTGGGTTGGTGATAGTCCTGTGGTTTCAAAATCAAGAACCACTAACGAATTCGCATTTTCATGCATGTAAATTAACCCTGTAAATTAATGCTAGGCTGATTTTAACGGCTCTGTTTCAAAAGGAAAGTAATCATTACTTGTAAGATATTTAAATTATTCTTTTCAAAAATCAATTTGAAAACTACACTGTATAAAAATACAGTTGAGATTTAAGTGATGAACGTTATTCCTATTTACATTGAAGCAGGTATTTCAGGGTTTTAATCACCCGCAGCCGAATATAAAGAACTGGGGTTATCACTAGATACACTCCTTATTAGACATCCTAACGCTACATTTATTGGTCAAGCATCTGGTGAATTTATGCAGGGAGTAGGCATTTTTGATGGCGACTTACTTATTGTAGACAGATCGCTCACCGCTAGAAATGGCGATGTTATTGTGGCAAATTACAATGGTTGTTTTGTCTGTAAGTTAATTGATAAAAAACAAGCACAGCTATTATCTGCATCTAAAGATTTTGCACCGGTTAGTATTCAGCCCGAAGATGATTTTCAGCTAGAAGGTATAGTCACACGTGCTATTCGTCTTCATCACCCAGCACCTGAATTAACCGCATGTATGCACTAGTTGATGCCGTGTCTTTTTATGCTAGTGCCGAAAAAGTATTCGACCCAAGCATAAGAAATAAGCCCGTCGTTGTTTTAACCAATAACCACCCTAGACTATTTTCACTAAACACCAACCATACACTTTTTACAATGTGAAAATTTAAAGTATTATTGAAAACTATTATATTAATTAATAGGGTTACATTTAAAAAATAAGCAGATTTGAAAAGACTCTTAACGGATGAAATAGCATGTAAAGATAAAACAAAAAATTCAGTTGTTAGAAAATAAATTTGGGTACATTATTTAGATGACCTTCAGTTAGACGATGTAGAAATTGAATTAGCAAAAATTAATGCAAAGAACACTTGGGAACAACTTAAAAGCTACTTACCATTATATGCATTTTTCAATCAGATCGAAAAGTAGTGACAGATATAGTGAAATTCAAAATCCTTTAAAACTTGCAGTTCAAGAAATTTTGTAAGACTAGCGACTGATGGATAGTTTGAATGAAGTGGCTATTGAAGTGGCTATTGAAGTGGCTATTGAAGTTGAAACTAAACTAAATGAGGTAGTAGTAAAGACTTTAGAAAAACTAGACGAAATAAATCCATAAATTTCAGATAGTCTTACCCCTTTAATTCCTAACGCAGACAGCCTCAAATCCGTTGATGTTTTTAAGTCGGTATCTATAACTGGAAATGAAGATATTCCTATTAATAAAAGAGGTCGCTGTGTTGAAAGGCTAGTTCTTTTGAATTTTTTAGATCATAAGCTGAAAGAAAAAAGATGAAAATAATGCCCCCAACATTATTTATGCTATTGAATAGCCTGAAACTTTACAGCAGCCAAGTTATCAAGAAAAATTAATCGAAGCATTTATCGAGCTTTCTAAGAGCCATAATGCACACGTATTACTTACCTCTCATGGTCCATCAATAGTGAAATCACTAGATTTTTACCATCTTAAGTTTATAAAGAAAGAACCAGCTAAAGGCGTTTTAAATGTCAAGAGAAGCGAGTCGCCTTATCCTCGTTCAATGAAGTGATTTTTTTGGCATTTGGCGAATCACATGATGAGTGCCACAATGAGTTATATGTATTTATTGAGAGTGAATAATTATTAACTGAATATAAAGGTGGCAGACCAACTATCAGCTATATAACAATAAAACGAAATGGTGCTCTTTTAGAAGAGAAAAAATTGTCAGTGAGTATATACGTCATGAAATACATCACCCCGAAAACATAAATAATGCACCGTGCTCAGATCAAAAACTTCAAGGTTCAATTAATGATATGAGAATATTTATTCAAGCTCAGATGAATTAATAGGAACCGGTAAGAAATTAAACAGTACAAAAGAGAGCTTTCAGGTCAACATTTGTCATTAACTTAAGTAAACCTAATGTCGGGTATGTGGCTTGAGTAACTTTAGAAAAATGAACACGGGTAGTTTTTCCCTCACCAAAAGCTAACGTCAAAAAAGTGCACAAAGAAGAAGTAAGCTTTTGCCGAGAACAACTGAACATCAGTTAGTTGACCTAAACATGTCGACAGCGGAATTAAGATTATTGGCATACCGGACGTTCCCACAATCGCTTTTGAGACTAACTCCATGCTCAAAAGCGCAAAATACAGTTATAGAACAAGAACAATATCTATGGCTGCTGTAAGCTCGTTGCTGCCTGAGGGGCAAAATCTCTGGATACGATTTTTTCCACAGTGACGAAATTAAACATGTTCATTATGTTTAATATAGAGATTAGATTAAATATTACCTCCTTCTTGTCTTTTAAAACCATCATACAGATTAACTTTTTATTTGATTTTTTATTCATGGTTAATTTTGAATTGAGCAACTAAGGTTTGCATATCTGTTAATAGTTTCGCTAATTCTTGTCTAGCTTTTGAAACGTCAACTATCGCTTGAGAACTCTCTTGGGTTTTGTCATTAATTTTAACAACATTCATATTAATTTCCTCGACAACAGTCTCTTGTTGCTCCAATGCTGTTGCTATTCGTGTACTCATATCATTTATTTGGGTAATAATGTCGGCAATGCTATTTAATGTATCCCCTGTCGATGATACGCTATTTATTACATTGATTACTTGCTCTTCGCTTTTCTTCATTAACGTTAGAGCGGAGGTTGAATTCTTTTTAAGCTGGCGTACCAGAGCGTTTGGTCAACTTTGTTTGGTGTAGCATGGTTCCCCCCCATACCAAGCTGAAAGTATTATCAATATTGACTTTAGACTGTTCGAGTAAGTCAGCGATTAACGTTAGCAGACGTCAAAGCAAACTTCTTTTTAAGTGCATAAAAGCTCGAGTTGATAACTGCGGTTATTGTTAATAGTCAATGATGGTTTTCTATTGCTCTTAGCTACGCGTAATTCTCATGGTTATCTCCTAAATTAAGTCTGGAGATAACATAACGAAGATCAAACGCTAACAACAGGTGCCATTAGCTATTCGCTTACGAAGCTTTTTTCAAAAATCCGTAATTTAGATACGGCTTTCTCATGTCAATGAATGCTCAACTTTATGAAAAATTTGTCTTATAAATCTAACAGTAATGACCGCTATCAATTCAACGGCGCAAGTTGAACTTAATTAAAGCACTAAAAACTATACGCCCCACCCAAATAGATGACATCAACATCATTAGGCTCTAAAGCATAACGCGTAAAACCTAGGCTTAACTGCCATTGCTTGGTTAGTTGATAATGTCCCTCTAGGCCATAGTAAATATCATGATCGTCACGCTTAGTGGTTATTTGCTGTGCTTGATAGGTACTGGTGATGTTTCCTTTCCATGCTATAAGGCCCAGTGATACCGACGTACTTATATCTTCTTGTTGCCATAATTGATAACGCGCTCCAAGCGTAAAACCATCACCTAATACCGGTGATATGTTAGCGACACTATTGTGATATTGTGTTGGTGATAAACTGTCGCCGGTAAGGGTGACATCACCCTCACCCAGCTCAAGATAACTCGCTTCAAGGGTTAAGCCATTGTCTAGCTGATAACCAATACCTAATGACCAACTGATGTCACTGTCGCTCAGATGGGTAACTTCTCCTGACGGTAGCTTTGCAGTGAGGCTTCCTGTGTTAGCTTCGCTTTTTCCGAGCTCTACGCTGACCAACCAGTTGTTGGCGTGGCTCGTTGCACTTAACAGTAACCCCATACCTAGAGTAATTAATTTAGCGATCAAGTTTTTTACCTGGTTATGTTCTATAGGGCTACTTTTCATGAGCGGGCTCCTTGGCTTGTTAGTCTCTGCTGTGACACAGCCCGGCTATTTACCCAAGCAACTCTGCGGCGATAAACAAGTAGGGATACTATCCCCATAAACCACCAAGCTATTACGCCTCCACTACCGCTTTTATTGGTCACTGTAATGGTTTCATAGGCTTTAACGCTAACCGTAATTTGCCCTATCGCTTTGCCACCATTACCATCATCAATCGTATAGGTGACGATGTCGTTGCCGTCAAAGCCTGTTTTAGGGGTGTAGATTAACGTATTGTCAGTGCCTATCGTGACACTACCTTGCTCTGCATCGGCGCTAATAAGCGTTAAGGTATCATCATTACCATCACTGTCGTTTAGCAATGGCGCTATGATAATGGCTGTTCTGTCATCAGTGCTCGCACTGTCATTTTGCGCAACAGGTGCTTGATTTTCAATAATATTAACGGTCACATCAGCATAACTTGTACCGCCGCGACCATCACTTACACCATAGTTAATAGTAGCAACACCAATAAAGCTTATCGGTGGTGTGTAGATAAGTTGCTGGATATTGATAGCAATATCGACAACACCAAAATCAACACTTGCACTGTTAATCGTTAAGACATCGTTATCTTCATCGCTGTCATTAAGTAATACATCAATCGTAATGGGTGTATTTAGTGCAGTGCTT
This sequence comes from Colwellia sp. MB02u-14, assembly GCF_014076915.1. NCBI lineage: Bacteria > Pseudomonadati > Pseudomonadota > Gammaproteobacteria > Alteromonadales > Colwelliaceae > Colwellia > Colwellia sp. MB02u-14. The sequence goes on along the minus strand of NZ_JACGUX010000006.1, from coordinate 98,990 downwards.
GTTGTTTCAGCTTCTGCAACAGGGAAGTGATTAGTATCTATTAATACGGCCACGCCGCCTGGGTCAACAATACTGCCGTTAGCTGAACCATCGTCATCGTTAGGGCCACCATCTTCAATTGTTAACTGTACACACCAATGGCCTTCGTTTAGTCCTATTGTCCAGCTTGCATCGCCAGGAGGAGGACAAAAGCCAAAGCTTCCTTCGCTTGAAGCAAACTTGTTATTAACATCAACAACAAATTCAACCCAGCCATTTACTGGCGTAAACTTCCGATACAAGGCATCAGCAGGTATGGGTAATCGTTGAGGTAGCACTAGATTGTAGCTTTGTCCTGCTTGAGGTAAACCATAAGCGATAAAGTCGAATATACCTCCTACATTTAGCGTATTTTCATCGTTTTGCACTTCATCAGGCGTCAGTTCAAGGCCACCACTTTGGTTATTCGCTACCGTAGCGCCTTTACGTAAACATACACCTGACTCACCTTCAACAAGGAAGAGTTGTGATTCACTGACTTGCTGTGGCATGACGTTACATGCACTGGGTACATCAAGATAATTAGGAATACCATCAAAATCATCATCACCAAGACCCTCTTCATTGTCAGGAATTAAATCGCCATCACTATCGACATCGGTTAATACGGCTAAGGTATCGGTAATAACAAGATAAATATTGGTTGTTGTTGATAGTGGTGTATCACCATTATCTGTCACCACTAAGTTCAAAGTTTGAATACCGGCTGTTAACCCTGCGGTGTTAAAGGTATAAATGGTTTCATCACTGTCAACATCGACCAATTCACTCTCACTATCTAGCCATTGATACTGGTGTGTATCAAGCGTATTACTATCAAAAACCTCTGTTTGAATAACCACTTGACCCGCATTGCTTTCAATCAATAAACGCTGTTCATTGTCTTGCGTCACACGATAAGTCACTTGTGGTGCAATATTTTGTTCAGTAATCGTTAAGGTATAAGCAGATTTAGCGCCCAGGTTAAGGGTATCATCGAGGGTAATGATTAACGTTTCACTTTCTTCAGCCATATCGTCAGCTAAAACATCAAAACTAATCGTGCCAACCTCTCCAGAGTTAATGACAATCTCACCTGCAATAAGGGTATGGTCGTTAGCATCAGCTGAGCCGCTCACGCTATAACCTACAGTGACAGGGTAAACAGGTGAAGTACCGTTTAAGTAAATCTCCACATCGTGTGAAGTCCCTTCTACTGACGTTTTATTTTGACTCATCGTAATCAGTGGGTACACGACGACAGATTGACTTGCCACACTCTTGAGACCTTGGCTATCTTCTGCTTGCCAATACGCTACGTTGTTACCCGGTCTAAATAACGTGGTGCCATCTACTAAGGAAACAGGCAGTATTTGTCCTGCATTATCCACAGCGGTGGCTACCCCTAAATCAACTTTAGTAAATAACGCCGTTGCATTAGCTATTACGTCTTCAGGTAGTGTAATAATTGGTAATTGTGCGTTGATGCCGCCATCAATAAATAACGTCACGCGTGCCTTTGCAGAGCCATTGTCTTGAGTTTTGTGTCCGTCATTGATAACGTAATCTAGCGAGATAACACCTTGTACACCCTCTTGAGCTTGATAAACTAACTGATTACCATCAATACTGACACTACCAATACTGGCAGAGGCGTTAGTGATAGTTAATTCGTCATTTTCAATGTCACTATCATTACTTAGCACATCAAGGATATAGACCCCAGTTTCATTAAAGGCAAGTGTAATATCATCATCGGTTGCTATAGGGGCATCATTAACAGAAGTGATAGTGAGCGTAACTGTAGCAGGCGCTGAATCTACATCACCATCATTCACCATATAGGTAAAGCTGTCTTCACCCTGATAATCCGCTTCAGGTGTGTATTGCCATTGCGCAGTATTATCTAAAGAAGCCGTTAACTTACCCTGTGAGGGTTCGCTTGCAATAATAAAGGTTAATTCATCTCCTTCATCATTGTCAGTGGCCGTTAAGGTAACAAACGTATCGCTATCTTCTGCTAAGGTTTCACTCACATCAGCAGCAACGGGTGCTTGGTTAATGTCAACCACCTCGAGGTTAAATGCCATTAAACTTGCTGATGCATTGCCACTGTCTGTTACGCTAATAATAATACCTGAGGTAATGCCAATATCACTCTTACTTGGCGTGCCGTTTAATGCGCCTGTTGTGGCGCTAAAGGCTGCCCAACTGGGTTCATTGGTAATACTGAAGGTCTGCGTATCACCTGCATCTGCATCTGTCACACTCGGCGTAAAGCTATAAGCCACATCTTCAGCAATGGTCGTCGCTGGCGTACCCGTGATAACCGGTGCGTCATTGGTATTTGACACCGTGACACTAAAGGCGGTTAAGCTTGCGGTGGCACTGGCACTATCGGTGGCTGTTATCACAATCCCCACCGTCACGCCCACATCATCATTAGTCGGCGTGCCGGTTAATGCGCCTGTTGTGGCACTAAAGGCCGCCCAACTGGGTTTATTGGTGACACTAAAGGTACTAGTATCGCCTGCATCTGCATCACTGACGCTTGGCGTAAAGTTGTAAGCCTCATCTTGCGCCACGGTTATCGCGGGCGTACCGGTGATAACCGGTGCGTCGTTGATATTTAACACCATCACGCTAAAGGCGGTTAAGCTTGCCGTAGCACCGGCGCTATCGGTGGCCGTTATCACAATCCCCGCCGTCACGCCCACATCATCATTAGTCGGCGTGCCGGTTAATGCGCCTGTTGTGGCGCTAAAGCCAGCCCAACTGGGTTTATTGGTGATACTAAAGGTTTGGGTGTCGCCTGTATCGACATCACTGACGCTTGGCGTAAAGCGGTAAGCCTTATCTTGTGCCACTGTTGTGATGGGCGTACCGGTGATAACCGGTGCGTCATTAGTATTTGACACCGTCACGCTAAAGGCGGTTAAGCTGGCGGTAGCACCGGCGCTATCGGTAGCCGTTATCACAATCCCCGCCGTCACGCCCACATCATCATTAGTCGGCGTGCCGGTTATGGCGCCGGTTATGGCGCTAAAGCCAGCCCAACTGGGTTTATTGGTAATACTAAAGGTTTGGGTATCACCTGCATCGACATCCGCCACGCTTGGCGTGAAGCTGTAGCTGCTATCTTGCGCCACGGTTATGATGGGCGTACCGGTGATAACCGGTGCGTCATTGGTATTTGACACAACCACAGTGAAGCTTTGTATAGCCGCGGCGTTTTCATTATCAACCACGCTTAGTACCACGCTATTATTGCCCACATTAGCGTTAGTGGGTAAGCCCGATAACGTGGCGGTGCCATTGCCGTTATCTGCCACAGTCAACCACGTCGGTTGAGTGGTCGCGATAATGGTTAAATTTGTATCATCGCTATCGCTAGCAATTATGTTGTAGTTATAGTTACTGTTTTCAGTCGCGGCAGTTACCCCAGTAGAGGTAAAGTTAGGTAAATCATTGACTGAACTGACTGTCACATTAACTGTAATCGTGTCGTTGACTAGACCATCAGATACATTGACCACAAAACTGTCTGCACCAAAATAGTGGTTAGTGGGTGTATAACTTATCGCTTGACTATTACCTGTACCAGAAGCTGAAGCGCTGCCCTTCGTTGCTTGGCTGCTAATGCTCCACGTCAGTGGGTTACTATTAGCATCAGTGGCATCTAAGGTTAATGAAAACGCAGTAGGTGAGCCGTCTTCGCTCATCACAACCGTCGTATTAGTCCCTTGGGTTATCACAGGTGCAGCGTTAGACGTGGTTACCTCGACATTAAATGATGCTAAATCATTACCCGCGCCGTTTGAGTCTATAACCCGAATAACAATGCCTGACGTGGTTCCAACATGCGCTGGCGTTGGGTTACCACTGAGTTTACCTGTGGCGTCATCAAAAATTGCCCACGTCGGTTGGTTGGTAATAGTAAAGCTAAGCGTCTCGTTTTCAATATCGCTCGCCGTTGGCGTAAAACTATAAGCATTACCATCAACAACACTCGTTGCTGGCGCACCACTGATAGCTGGTGCATCATTAATCGCATTAATGGTGATGGTTTTACTCAATCCAGTGCCCGCTTCAAACCAATCGTTAGACGTGATCGTTAACGTACTTACATCGGTATTGTTTAGTGTCGTTTGAAATTTAATACGGTCACTATCATTAAGGAAGGTATTAATATCAGCACTTAGCCCGGTCAAGGTGATACTGGACGTACCGAATACTTGAGAGCCTGCAATGGTCGTTGATGACACGGTGCTATTGCCATCTTTGGCGAACAATAAACCGTTATCACTACTGAGCGTTACGGTAATCTCGTTACCGTTATCATCAGCAGTAAAAACATCGCTTAAATCTAACGACGTTTTGACATCTTCATCGATATCAAAAGGCCCAACGCTATTGGTAGCCTCGACAATCGTTGGTGACAGGTTGGTATTAACACTATGAACCTCGCCGGTTATATATCCCACAGGGATATTATTGCTTTCATCAACAATATCGGTGCCTGCATTTAAGTCTAAACGGATATCGCCTACTGTGACACCTGTTGTGATAGTTACGGTATAACTTGTTCCTGAGCCGCTTACAGTATTAATGACGGGGACGACATTAGTTGCGCCACTGACGAGAGTCAGTGTGAAGTCATTGATATCTAAGTTAATCACATCATCTGAAAAGACCATGTTATAAGTAATAGTGGATGCAGTTTGCGCTGGTGTACCCGATAAAGTGATGCTGGCGACATTGGGTAATGTATCGAGTGTTGTTAGGTTTAACGCCACCATAGAACCGTCTGCTTGCAGGTTAGTATTCGTGTCTTGAGCAACGATATAAACAGTGTAATTGACCGCATCACTTAAGCCAACAATGTTAGCCGTACCCGTGGTGCTGGTCGTCGCGATGGTACCACTGGCATGAACCGTGGCTCCAGCGTAATTTATCGCTGCTTTGGTTTGAGTAGCCGTTGGCGCGGTATCTGCCTGGTCAACAACAATGTAATAAACATCACCCTGCTCGTCTATATCGACAGCTAACGTTGCCCCCGCGTCAGTAATAGTTGATAAAGTCGGTGTGCTGCTCTCAAAAACTGGTGGCGTAGTATCGTCGTCGTCAGTGATAGTGATGGTTTGCTGCTGGGTTCCATTTTCAACAGCGCTACCGTCAGAGATGGTATCTACATCAATAATAATGGTTTCGTCGCCTTCTTCTACGCTGTCATTAACACTAGTGATCCCTGTTACTGCATCGCCGGACGTGGCGCCGCCCGTAATGGTAATATTAGTACTTGGCATATTGTAATCAGTACCCGCACTGGTGGCTGAACCCGTGTAAGACAAATTAACGGTCACATTTGCATAGGTTGCATTGTTTAATGTAGCCGTGATGCTAGCCATGCCACCGTCTTCATTAATCGTGTTATCACTAACTTGTAACGTCACTACTGGGGTGACCTCATCATCGGTAATGATAATGGTGGGGTCGCCACCATTATCATTACCGATACTTAACACTGATGTATCAATACTCACTACAAAGCTTTCATTGCTGGGCGCATCAAATATCGCATCATCTATACCTGTAGCGGTAATAAAGCCAGAGCTTAGGCCCGCCGTAATTGTGATACTACTACCTGACACACTATAATCATTATTAATACCGCTGTTATTTGTATTATCAAAACTCAGCGGTACGCTTAGATTGACTGGCCATTTGTTATTCAAGCTGCCCGTTATACTAGCTGTAATTATTTCGGTATCACCACTTTCACTTAGGGTGCCATCCGCAGCGCTTAAGGTAAAATCAGGTAAGTTGGCATAAATCGCATCGCTAACTTGACTAATCGCGGTGGTAAATGCGGCATTTGAATTACCCGATGCATCGCTAAGAATAAGACTAACGGGTATATCCGCCCCTGCATCTGCATCGGCCCCACCATCGGTGATGGTAAACGATGCGGTGTAGGTGGTGTCATTGGTCTTACTGAAACTTGCCAAAGTATATCCGCCTACCGTACTAGCCCCTAAGATATAGGTGTCAGTATCTGTGCTAACGGTAATGGTTGCATTAACGGTATCACCCACTTTATGGGGTGAATTTGGAATAACAATGGCGCTTATAACAGGCGCGATTAGATCGACATCGTGGCTTGCCCCTGAAGTATAAGTACTGATATAACCATTGTTATTATTACCATTGGCATCATCGTCAATGATGTTAGTCCCGGCATTTAGGTCTAAACGAATACTCCCCGCACCACTTATATTGCTCACGGTCACATCCACACTGGTACCGCTTGATGCAACAGCCGTAACATCCCCTGTTGCATCTCCTGAAACCGTGGTTACGGTAAAGTCATCCGTGCTGATGGCGTTCGCATTCTCATCAAACGCGACGGTGAATTGCATCGATGTATCGGTATTGTTTGGTGAGTCTTTAACCGTCACCCCTGTTACTATTGGTGGGCTGATGTCTGCTGTGGTAAAGCTCCAATCCGTAGTCGCTGAAATACCCGTATAACTGTTGCCTGAAATATCGTCAATAACAGTGGCATCCATGAGCACATAATACTCAGTGTTGTCCGCTAAATTCGCACTAGGGTTGATCGTTAAAGTATCGTTAGTAATACTTAACTGACCACCATGAGCGGCGACGTTAATGGTGGCCACGGTGCTATTGTTACTGCTCTTATTAATGGTGATATTACCCGTTCCCAGGGCAATATTTTCATTAAAGTCCATGCTGATATTAGCTGAGCTGCTCAAACCCGTGGCATTGTCTGCTGGGCTTAGGATTTGTAATGTTGGGGTGGTTAAATCAATTGCAATTGATAAACCACTCGATGCTGCTCCCACATTACCCAGTGTATCTGTCGCCGTTGCGGTAATACTATGCGTCACATTTGCTGTTAAGGCACTAGTGGTTAAATCCCAAGTTCCACCTGTGGCGGAACCAGAAGCAAGTAATGTTGAGCCTCCCCCTTCCTGATCACTGTATAATTTAATCGTAGTGCCCGATTCAGCAGTACCACTTAACGTCGGTGTAGTATCACTAGTGATATTATCTGAGTCTGAATCGCCCGAGTCTGTTCCTGTTGCTAAGTCTGGAGTGGATGGCGCCACAGGTGCCAATGTATCAACGCTGATAGTAAATGTTTGTATTGACGAAGTATCAACACCACCATTAGCCGACAAACCGTCATCTTGTACTTGTACATTTATTGTTGCTACCCCTTCAACATTACTCGCGGGGGTGTACGTTAAATTACCTGCGTTATTTATATCTACTGCAGAAACAACACTATTTACATCATTGGCTTCACTAATGATAAAGTTACTGATAGCTTGAGTCCCGTCATCACCATCATTAAAAGAACTAGCAAATGTATTAACGGTTTGTGTTACACCGCCTATACCAACGCCGCCTACTGTTTGATTTGCACCTATAGAAACGGTGGGTGCGTCGTTAACGGATGTAACACTGAGGGTACTTGTTCCTGAAGCACCTGAAAGTGCGCCATCATTAGGGGTTACCGTTAACGTGATATCAGTGAGTGAATTATTCGCAGTGGTCACCTCTATTTTATTCACCGTATCAAGATAAGTATGAATATTAGCTATTGACCCTGCAATGGTCATAGACGATGCACCAGAGTTAGCTACGGTGACACTATCAGTAACACCATCTCCATCTATTGAAGCAATAGTGCCGCTATTTACAGCCAAAATGACTGTTAGACTGTCACCTTCAGTATCAGAAAATGTCGCGGCTGATAAGTCAATTGCACTAGCAACATCTTCGGTTACTGTATAAGTGGTTGATAAACTTGTTAAGGTTGGGGCTGTGTTAGTATCAGACAGAGTAAATATTAAATCATCAAAACCAGGAGCAAAATGTCCACCACTATATATAACTTCCATAGTATCAACATTTGTAAGGTTCAAAGTCGCTAATTGACCATGTATACCATTAATATTAGTTGAATCATTGGCATTAATAGTTGTACTTTCACTACTTCCACTCGTAGTATTAGTGAACGTATAGGTACCTGTAGAAAAATCATTTACTTCAAGAAACTGAATAGATGTAATATCAATGATTGTATCAAAAGTAAAAATCACTTTGGTAAGACCATCACCTTGTGTATCAGCTATAATATTACCACTTGCTCCCCCAACAGATGCACTTGCTTGAGTAAATATATTGTTAGCATTTTCAGTAGTAACAGCAATAACGATACTTTGCTCACTGACATTAACCGCAAAATTGCCATTTTGAGTAAAAGTATCAAATGTTATTGTTGATGCCATACAAATATTGCTTATCATAACTGAAACTATAAAAGCAGTTAAAATTGATGGTTTTAGTTTTTTTAAAAATATCATGTTTGAATCCTAACATTTAACTTTATTTAACTTTATTTAACTTTATTTTTATACCAGTTTCACTAATTATCTGTGCATTTTTACTGGTTAAAACAACCAGCTACTGCGTTATTTGATAATTAGAACAACTGGTTATTAAAATAAACGCCTTGTGTTTGGTCATTTTTCCTGCGTATAAAGTAGATCACTTAATTAATGAAATTGGTATTACCTTTGTGTTTTAAATATAAATAAATTACTTTTAGTTATTTAATGCCCCCCAAAACTTGACCTCTTATCTCAAAAAACCACCTGATCACCCATTAAGCTCAGCCATACTTAGTAGCTTATTTGGCATGAGTGGTTTTCGCAAAGCAATATAATAAAAGAGGTCGGTAACATATGAGATTAATTCTCATATGGCCTCTCGGAACATTTTGAATCCAAAGAGCTAGTACACTTTTCGTTAAATCAAGTTGTTATACCAATTACACTAATTAACAACCCAAATTGAGCCAATCTCTAAAACATATATTTTTCACCTGTTCTATATTACTTATAAAGATATGCCATACATGACTACAAGATTCAACAATATCGTCATAATCCTTAGAACATTTATTCGCTAATTCATTCTGTCTTAACCACTGCCATACCTGCTCAACTGGATTCAATTCAGGTGAATAAACTGGCAACTTTATGATGCTAACATTATCAAATTCATCAACAACATTTTCTGTATGCCACCCCGAACATCCATTATGACCACGCTGTGTCTACCTGTTTGGGCTCTGTCAGCTCCGTCTTTGATGTGTGATAAAGCTAATAGACGAATTCGCATTCTACCATTGGTCTCTTGAGCAATAAGTACCTGTAAATTAATAGGCTCTAATTTCTCAGATAATTGTTTTTGAGTAATATATTTCATACCTACAATTAGATTACAAAATTAATGTAATTGGTATTAGTTCAGTCGGTTCCAATGTATAGCATTACGAAACTTGTAACGATGATAAAAAGCTTAACAGCAATAGAAGTTTTCAAAAAATTTACTTATGTTAAAAAACAATTATGGGGTGGAGAATTTTGGTCTGATGGTTATTTTACAAGTACAGTTGGTAAGCATGGCGATGAGTCTATGATCCGAAAGTATGTTAAAAACCAGGTAATAATTACGAACAGTTCCATCAATGTTTTATTAACTGGATACTGGCTGTCCAAAGACTCGTTCAAGGCGAGTTAACATGGCCGGCCTGTCACTCTTAATCATGAAAGGAGCGAAGTCTTAGGCAATGCTCACTCCCCACTTTAATGATTCATAATAACAATTTAAAAGAGTAGCTTGAGAGATCTTATCCGTTGGAACAAAACTTCGCCCATTTTGGCTGTTGGGCACTTCATAATACTTCGCCAACGCTAATAATTCAGATAACTCTCCTTGCTCATTAGTGAGGGCAAATTTAATGTCTTGTGAAAAAATAAAGTCTTTCACTACATCTTTCATTGGTAAGTTTAGTATGGCATCTAAGTTACTTAGTATACCGGTTAAGAAGGCTTTATCTTTGAGATGGTTAAATGGTTTTTCTTCAGCGATTAGCTCCATCATTTTAGCGCGAACTAATGACTCTATAAAAAGCTCTGGTGAACTATCAGATGATAATGTCGACATGGATATTATCGCGACATACTGCTTTATTTTATTTGTACCCAAATAGGTAATAGCTTGTTTAATTGAAGTGATTTCAATATTACCGCACTCTGCTGCACTATTAACCAATTTTAATATTCCGCTCACCAAAGTAACATCACGGCTAATAATTTGAGTTAATTGATCAAAATCTAAATTTGGTTTATAGGCTTCTAAAAATAGTTGAATTAAATTTATTTTCAAAGGTGATACGCAGGTACCTAACTTTATCTCTGGTTTGTGAAAAAAGTATCCTTGGTAGTAGTCAATATCGATTTTTTTCAGCTGCTGGAATTGCTCATTATTTTCAATACGTTCAGCAATTATTTTTATTTGACTTTCAGTAGAAAGTAATCGTTTTTTAAGTTCCTTAATTTGATCATAAGAAACCTCTTCAATATCAATTTTAATAATCGAAATATAAGGGAAAAGGCTATCCCATTTACTTGAAAAGTCATAATCATCCAACGCAACCCTATAGCCTTTTTTATGGAGCTGAGAAACATTAAAAATAAGCTCCTCTGATATATTAATAGTCTCTAAAATTTCAACAACGATATCTCTTGGGTTAAACAACAAGGGGGAGTTTTGAAGTAATGTGAACTCATCAAAATTAATAAAAGCTAACTTACCAAAACAAACATCGGTTAAATTACCCAGAATATGATTTTGAAGTATTACTTTTGAGGTTGCTTTTTCAGGAGATGATTCTTTAAATACATTGTCTAAACTATCTCTAAAAAGAAGTTCATAACCTATCGTTTTAAGATTTATATCTAAGATAGCTTGTCTTGCAATGAATGTGTTGAACGTTCTTTCCATTAATAAAACCTATGAATTATTATTATTAAAGGATAGTTACTATTACCAGAAAATCTACTCTAAATACTTATTAAATAAAATAATATAATATCAACCTATGGTAAGTTGGATGTGCAGTAATATTGAACGAATAAATAACATATTAAAGACTCAAAAAACTTAATAACACCTTTCTTTTACTGTATACATTTATTAAGTAACGATAAGAGAATAAACATAGCTCACCTCATTTATTAATGCGATAAAAGTTGATGAAAAATATATGTGCGATATAACGTTAACCCTTGAAAGTGAAGGTAAAGATTTATTAATGACCATCACTCCTGTTCACGGTCAGCCTAAAGCTAACATCAAAAAACTACAAAGAGCATTTACATTATCAGAGTACTCTGCTTTTTTACTTATCGACGGCGCAATGGCGTTACTGCTGGAAGAAGTGGTGAAGGCCAATGAAAATAATGAGAAAAAAGAGACCTCCAGCACCTCTTTAATTATTGCTCATGCTGTTGATGCGAGTTTAACTGTCACTATAGGCCCTGAAAACATGTCTGTGACCCTAGAACTCACTGCAGGGTACAGCGGCAAACAAATAAAAAACGCAAATGTTATAGAAATATTAAAAGAGAACAATATAACCAAAGGCATTATTAAAGAAAACCTCATTAATATTGTTAGAGATGGCATACAACTTCAACCTGGAAAAAGTATAACGACTGAAATAGCAAAGGGGAAAGCCAGCACGAGTGGAAAAGATGGATATATAAAATATTTAGTGGATGACCCCGCTGACCGTATTATGTGTCCAAAAAAGCTCGATAATGGCAATGTAGACATGCGTGAATTAGGTGATTTAATCCACGTAAAAACAGGTAAAAAGTTAGCTAAGTTAATACCGCCAACCGCCGGTGTTAAAGGCTTTAATGTCATTGGAACTATTACTGATGCTGTATCAGGTGAAACGGCTGTTTTGGAAGAGTCTGACGGCTCATCTTTTTCGGATGAAAACAATAACATTCTCATTGCGACGATTGATGGTATGCCAAAACATTTAGACAATAGTGTCACAGTTAACACATTACTCGAAGTTGAAAACATTGATGTTGGTACAGGTAATATCCGTTTTGATGGTTCAATTTATGTTAAAGGAAATGTTTGCGAAGGCATGGAGTTATCTGTAAGTGAAGACATAGTGATAGGTGGAATAGTTGAATCAGCATCGATCGCTGCTGGTGGTAATATATCGATTGCACTGGGAATTATTGGGCGCCAAGTCTCTGAAGATAACCATTTAGAGAACAACACAGTACTTCAGGCAGAGGGTGATGTTAGTGCGCAGTTTGTGCAATACGCTGATATTTTTGCAAAAAATGATATTAAAGTGACCCAATATATTTCTCATAGCCAAATTATTGTGGCGGGTGATTTATGGGTCGGCAATATTGCCAATGAAAAGGCAGATGGCAAAGTTTTTGGTACTTCCGTGCTTGCCGGTGGCTCAGTTCATGTGGGTACTTTAGGGTCTCGTTGTGGGGCAATGACAAACTTTAATTTAAATTATTGGGTCAATACCACCGAAGAATTAAAAATAAGTGCCCGTGAAAAAGCGGACAAAATAATGAGACGACTACCGAGAATATATCAGTTATTACGCAAGGCTAATAACCTTAACGACAACAATACTCAACAAATAGAACGCATTAATCAAGCACTAAAACAACATTTACACTTGTTAGGTAAACTCAATAAAAACTGGTTAGAAAAAGAGAGTACTATAAATAAACATTTGGAGACTTTTGAACTGTCGGTATACAAGTCAATACATTCCGGGGTAAATATTGAAATATCAAATAAAACGACTGTTTTTAAGCGAGACCATGAAGCAACGCAAGTAAGATGGCTTGAAAATAAAATCAGTGTAGAGCCGATAGTTAATTAACATTCAAACTCTACACGAATAAATCATCCAAACGCTTTATTTAAGTGTATATGAACACTTCTTTATAAATTTCCAATTCAAACCACCAAAATAACATCAGCATTATTTTATAAATTCAGCATGCGCTTTTTTAACCTTGCTAAATCAATCGCATTAGACCTTACTGTTAGCTTAATTTCACTGTAGTCGTAATCTTCTTTTGTAACGCTCATGCTGGATCGAATTTCACCTATAATACCTTTCGCTGTATAAGGAATAACAATTTCTTCTTCAATCATTTCGTTCTCAGCAACGCCAACAATATATTTATGTAGTTTGGCGATATCAAGCGGATTACGGGCTGAGGTCATCATGGCATCAGGAAATTCTTCAATCAGTACTTGTTGTTGCTCAGCACTAAGTTGGTCTGATTTGTTCAGTACCAATAACTTTTTACTGTCTTCAACACCCACCTCTTCCAGTACTTCGTGCACGACATCGAGTTGAGAACGAAAAGAAGGATCTGATGCATCTACTACATATAACAATAATGAAGCGTCATGGGCTTCTGCTAAGGTTGAATGGAATGAAGCAACTAAGTCATGTGGTAACTTTTTAATAAAGCCAACCGTATCTGACACTAATATTCGTGGTTGAGTGGCCGGATACAAGGCACGAACCGTGGTATCAAGTGTTGCAAAAAGCTTGTTCTCACCCGCAACATCACTACCCGTTATCGCTCGCATCATTGAGGACTTACCCGCATTGGTATACCCGACTAAAGCGACACAAAAAAGCTCTGAACGTTGGGTACGTCGTCCTTTCATTTCATGTTGAACACTAACCAATTCACGTTTAAGCTCGGCTAATTGATCGCGCACTGCACGGCGATTTAGTTCTAGCGTCGTTTCGCCAGCGCCTTTACCCATTTGACGTTCTTTATCACCACATGATGTTTCACGAAGTCGTGGCGCCACGTAATTTAAGCGAGCGATTTCAACTTGTAATTTCGCTGTTTTAGTACGGGCATGACGACTAAATATTTCAATGATAATGCCAGTACGATCAAATACTTCTACGCCTAATTGATTCTCAACATTACGTAGCTGAGATGGGCTTAAGTCACAATCAAATACCACGACGTCGGCACAGCCAAATGGGAGGTTTTCTGAGGGGATATCTGCCGGATTAAGGGTAAGTTCTGCTTCGCCTGCTAAATTTTCATCGTCTTCTACGCCTTCGACGGCCCCTTGATTACCAGTAAGATGAGCTATTTCGGCCAGTTTACCTAAACCTAATACATTAACTTTTTTAGTTGAACTCTGCTTTTGCGACTGAGTGCCAACTACTTTAAATCCTAAGGTAGTCACTAAACGTGCAAGTTCTGCAAGTGACTCTGTTGCTTCATCACCCTTAAAATCAGGTGTACAAATAGAAATAAGTAGAGCGTTGGTAAGTGATGCTTTTGCTGTTGGTTGCATAATTTTTTATGTTAGTGCACCTAAGTGCAAACCTAATTTTATATCTAAAGTTGTAATATCCTACGCTGTTATAGGTAAGCTTTATAGAGCAATAACAGACTAAATAGAGAGTTTATTTTTGTTAATGAAAAATAACTGAACTTTGGCGGTATTAAACAACAAATTAAAGACACATAACTCGGCTTAGTACCGTAAACATATCTTAATATTTACCATGGGCTGAAATACCTAAAACTTACTGAATTTTAATAAAAAAAAATCATTTTATCAAGAGTTTTTAGTTTTCTTATTTACAATTATTTGACTACACTTATATTTAATTATTTGTAAGTATTAGTATATAAATGCCAAAGACATTATGTCACCTCATGTTTATCTATTTCCTTGTGTTCTCTACAACGTCAATAGCGCAACAAGTTATAAAAGTCGGTGTGGGTAATTTCCCTCCATTTTTTATTGAAAAAGGTACAAAAGGTTTATTTATTGAGATCATCGATGAAATATTCAAACAACTCCCTCAATACAAAGTGAAATACATATCCATGAGTAATAACCGGATATTGCATGAAATAAACTACGGAAAGTCAATTGATGTTGCTTCGAACGTTTTTCCTAACTCAAAGGTAAATGCCTACTTATCTGAACCTCTATTTCGCTTTAGGGACGTTGCTATATCGAAAAAGTCAAAAAAATTTAAAGTTAATAAAATATCTGATTTACAAGGGAAGTCGATTGCCGCATACCAAGGAGCGACAGAGTTACTCGGTGAGGACTTTAAGCAAATGGCCGCTAAAAATTCAAAATATTCTGAACATGCACACCCTAAAAACACGACTCAGCTCATGCTTTCGGGAATAAAGGATATTAGAGTCGGCGATATCAATATATTTTGGTACGATTTAAGCAACAAGTATTACAATAACAATACAAACGTAGCCCATAAAAACTTCACTGTGCATTATTTATGGCCTTTTACCTACTCACATATGGCTTTTAAAGATCAATCGCTAAAAAATGCAGTGAATGACGTTATAAAAAAGTTGAAAGCCAATGGGACAATAGAAAAAATTTATTCAAAACATCAAATGCAAAAGTAAACTTTTGCATTAACTTATCTACCTAACCCCGATTTTATCAAGAAACCAAGCATAGCTAGGGTAGTCCAAGATAATATTTAAAAGGGGATTTAATCCTAAAATTTCATTCATTATTTGACAACAATTATTCTTTATTTGATGACGATAATGCCCTTTGCTCTTTGTATAAAGCGCGTTCAAGCCAATAATCGACACTTAGATAACGCCCTGCTCCTAAAAAAAGTAATGCGATCAACATAATAAAGTAGGTAACAGAGAACTCAATACCGTTATTTAGCATCACAACACTACCGCTTGACGTTATATAATCGTAGTTAGTGTGTTCTTGCAGTACCTCTTTTACGATGCCCAATTTATTGGATGCTTCAATAACTCTCTCATTAGCAAAAGGAGCGCTTGGATCGGTTATAGCTTGCCAACCATTGTCCCAATGAACGGTACCTGCCGCAACAACCATAGTGAACATTAAAGGTAGTGAAAACCATCTTACTGCAAGGCCAAAAAAAAGGGCTATTGCGCCAAAAAATTCAGTAGCTGTGGCTAAGAACGCCATTAAAAAGGGAAACGGTAGCCCTAAGCCCCATTCAGAGTTACCGAACCACTCGACAATTTCCTCAAAGCCTTCTATTTTTTTAGTACCTGCCATCCAAAATACGGGGACTAAATACATTCTTAATAACAGCGGTGCTAAAAAATCGACTTCTCGTGTTTTATTTAACATTGCGTGGATTTTTATCAATTGTATTTTCAATGTTTGTTCCTTATTAAAAATCACATTAAAGAGAGTGATAAATTAAAGAGTGATTTTCGATTAATTATTCGTTAAGTTACCACTATGATGCTGCCCACTTTAAAAGGTTACAACATTGTTGAAAAAAAAACCTTCTGCAATTTTAAACCAAGATAAAAACAAAGAAAATGAACTGATTGAACGGCTAATAGAAAATAAAGATTTAGCTTACGAAACACTCGTTCGTCAATATAGTGTTCGAATGTATACAACAGCACGTCGTTTTTTTTATACTGATGACGATGCTCAAGAATGTTTGCAAAAAGCATTTATTCAAGTTTTTAAGAATATTTCCTCATTTAAAAAAAATTCACAGCTCTCTACTTGGTTACACCGTATTACCGTTAATGAAGCATTAATGATGCTTAGACAAAAAAAAAGACAAAATACCACGTCATTAGAAGTGTTTTCTCAACGGTACAATGAATACGGTGAACGAACGGTGTTTGCTGATGAGCTAGGTAATAATCTAGAAGATACCTTAAGCAACAACATTGAAGTGCTCTTTGAGAAAAGTGAAGCAAAGTTGTCGCTTAGTGAGATTATTTACCAGCTTCCCGAAAAATATTGTAACGTGATACTGCTTAGAGACATCCAAGAAATGAATACCAAAGAAACTGCCGAAATATTAGCGGTGTCTGAAGCTTCGGTTAAAACACAATTACACCGGGCCAGATTACTTTTAAGAGCTATTTTAGAACAGGAAGACAGAGCAAGCATAGAAAGCAATTGGAAGGTGAACTGACATGCTAATGATTAAACGATTAATGACCCAACATATGCCTGGTATGTTGACCTGTGAAGAGGTTGATGGTTTTTTGTATGATTTTCATGAAGGAAACTTGTCTTACCTTGAAAAGTTTACATTTAAGCTGCACTTAAGCATGTGCCGCGAATGTAGGGGTTATGTAGAGGGCTATGTAAATGCCATTCGAATTTCTCAAGCAGGATTTATTAAAACGAATCAAGCCACCAAGATACCTGAAGATCTTATGCAAGCTATCTTAAAAAGTAGAACATCTAAGTAATTCATTCACAATTGGAAATATAACCGCATGGTCATGGGTCAATTAGGCATTATTGAACAAGCTCAGCAATACCTTAATAAAGTGTCTAAAAAACATTATGCAGAAATTACATCGCCTAACTTTATGAGTTCAGCAGGTGCCCATATGCGGCATATTATTGATCATTATTTAGCGATAATATCAGGTATAGAAAGCAAGTTAATTAATTATGATGTTAGAGTTCGAGGGAGTAAAATAGAGTCATCTCCTGAGCTTGCCGCAGGGAAGTTAACTGAAATAACGGTTTGGATCAAAAACCTTTCTCAGCATGACTTAAGTAAGATAGTTACGTTATCAACAGAAGTGTCAATAGACAATGAAAATATTCAAAAAGTACAAACCACTATTGCTAGAGAATTAGTTTTTGCCGGCAGCCATGCAGTTCACCATTTTGCCATGATTGCTCAAATATCTCTTACTCAAAAAAGTTCGGTACAAACAACAGAGCTACCACATAACTTTGGCTTAGCTCCCGCAACAGCAACTTTTTTAAGAGAAAACAGTGAACGGCCTGTTGATGCCAAAAATAAAGAGACGAACAATCACCAAACGACTATGCCCGTGATGAATTAAATGTGCACTTTAACCTATTTACTTAATCAAAATGGCTATGAATTGTTTTTTAATCGTGACGAACAGCGCACGCGTTTGTTGGCTATCCCCCCTCAACCACATCAAATTGATAATGCTATTTACCCTATAGACCCACAGGGCGGTGGAACTTGGATTGCAGTGACTAAACAAGGAATGTCACTCGCGCTGCTCAACAATTACCAAGCAGTTGTTAATATAAATAAAGATAAAGATAATATAATGAGCCGTGGACAGCTTATTTTTTCTTTATTGCAAAACCAAGAAAGTGTTATTAAGCAATTAAAAGTTATGGATTTAGAGGTGTTTCAACCTTTTCAGCTGTGTGTTTTTCCTGATACTTTATCAAAAGACAACCCAACGATTCATTGTGT
Organism: Colwellia sp. MB02u-14; assembly: GCF_014076915.1. NCBI lineage: Bacteria > Pseudomonadati > Pseudomonadota > Gammaproteobacteria > Alteromonadales > Colwelliaceae > Colwellia > Colwellia sp. MB02u-14. The sequence goes on along the minus strand of NZ_JACGUX010000006.1, from coordinate 80,773 downwards.
AAAATGGGATGGAAGTGAACTTGTTGATGTAAGTGTTGATGTTAAGGCTGACTTACCTATCACCTCATCAAGTATTGACTTTATTGATGTCAGTAAAAAAAGAAAATCTCGTTTTATCGGTACAGTAGATATAAATAACCCCCATTCAAATCAACATAGAGACTTTCATTTTTCAACAGAAAAAAATGGTCAGTATTCTGTAAATATGCAAAGAGAAGATGCGAGAACCGTTAGTATTTCTCATATATCTGTTAACAGTGACTTATCTAAGAAAAATGAAATTTGTTTCGAATATTTTGACAATGTTGTGCAGAAATCTCATACCGTTGCCTGTCTCAAAGAACAGAGACCGGCATTAGCGTAACACTTATTATCACTTTAACCGCACTTGATGAATCATTTACTTTTAGCTTTTAGCTTTTAGCTTTTAGCTTTTAGCATAGTTTAAATACGCCGTTTTAGATGAACCTAGATAAAGTTTTAATAGCTTTTCTGGCGCCTCGGGTAAATTAACACTGAGCAATAAACCTGGCGTATGATTAAAGTTAACATCGATACCGGTGCAATGAAATATAGCCCCTAGTTTATGATACTGCTTCAATAATACAGGAATATCTTTGCTGTCTTCTTCTATTCCTATCACTAATGCCGACAACTGATTTAGCTCGACAGGTGTGGCGCTAATAAAATCTTTTACTTCTGGATGAAGTTGCCCTTTAAATGCTGCTTTAGCGTTAACTCCAGCTTTGTTAGTCACCATAACTTCATCGATTAAAGCAACTGAACGAGGGTCATATAATTTACTTAATGATACCGTACCGTACAATGTTCTATAGTGTGGGTTTTGACAAACAAACGCACCAATACCTTTCCATAATAATAATAAGCCATGAAAACTGTTTTGGTGGGCTGCAATAATAAATGATCGCCCCATTTCTAAACAAGGTTGCTGCTGATTAATAAAACCACCACTAAAGTTAAACATCTGCGAAAGATAAAGTTGTGATACGCCTCCCTCATTCTGTAAAAGGTCAGTCTGCCCAATTCGATACGCACCAATAATCTCTTCATTTTTATGATCGAAAATAAATAAGTGCATATACGTTGCATCAAATTTGTCGGTATCACATGTTTCACCGCTCCCTTCGTCTAACGTTCGAAAGGTTATTTCACGCAACCGAGTGATTTCTTGTACACATAGTGGTATTTGCTTTTGATAGCCATAATAAACAGAGAATGATTTAAAATCTAATAAATGCTGTTCATCAGGCAACTGAGCAAGTTCGCTTTTAATGTTGACTTTATCTGCGGTCGGGATAATATTTTTAAATGCCATAGGGTCGTCATCTTCAAGCCAAGGCGTAAAATAGTTTTCATCATTTAAGTAACATTGTAACCGCACAAAATCATTCATTCTTTTAATACCTTTAAATTCATTAAGTTGCTTAATTGACAGTAAGTTATTGGTTTTTAAATCAATATTATGTGCTTGTAATTTAAACATTTCATGGGCCAACATCAACAGTCGAAAGCGGTAGTAAATTCTGCCCATACGATGGAATAACTGACTATTAGTACCAGAAATAAAAACAGGTAAAATAGGTGCACCTGTTTTTTTGGCAAGTTTAATCACTAAGCGATTCCAGTCACCATCGGTTATTCTTTGTTTGTCTGACTGAAAAAACGAAACCCTTCCCGCTGGAAATAAAACCAATAAACCGTCATTTTCAAGGTGGCTAAAACATTGCTTTATTGCCAGAGTATTTATCTTGGCTTTTGGCTTTAAAGGGTTAGCAAAAATGAAATAATCTTTAATTTCTTTAAATATTTGTAAACCAACATTCGCCATTACCTGGGTGTCTGAACGAAATTCGGTAAGCAAATGAGCGATAATAACGCCCTCAATCATGCCATAAGGGTGATTACAGACAACAACACATCGACCACTTTGTGGTACTTTTTCTAAAACACCGTTAACACCTGACACCTGAACACCTAAGCCATCAAGTAATTTTTGTGAAAACTGTTGCTTGTCTAACCCCGACAATTCACAAGACTCATAAACATTACGCAGTTTATTTATGCCTAATAACTTATCTAAGAAAGGACCAAAAATTTTAATAATTTTACCCATAAACGTATTAGGCGCCATGGCAGCAAATCTCAAATCAGAATAAGGTTTATCTAATGGTTCAATGTTCATAATATCTTCAATTAATAAGGAAAAAGGATAAGCCTAAAGAGGTTATATAACTTCGCTAAATTATTACTGAGTTAATCAACTAGTTAAATACAGCTAAAAAACTCGACTCTACTTTTTGATGTTAGAAGTGATTAACAAGTTACAAATTTTACTCAAATGTCACTGTTTTTCTCTGTACAATGAATCAACACACCACGATTTTTCAATAATAACTTGTTCATTTTTATATATTTTAGCGGTAAATAATTCACCTGAATTTATTACTCCAACACCTTTTGGTGTGCCTGTCATAATGATATCGCCATCTTCAAGTGTTAAAAATGTTTGTATTTCAGCAACTAATATTTCAGGTTTGTTGATCATAAGCTCATAATTGGCTAATTGCTTAAGGTGGTTGTCTATAAATAGTTCCATTTTATAACTTTTATAATCATCACTACATCTTACAAAATCGCTAAACACCGCCGATTTATTAAAAGCTTTAGCTCGCTCCCAAGGTACCCCTTTAGACTTAAGTACTTTTTGTACCGCTCTTTTAGTTAGATCTAGGCCAAAACCAATACCAGAAATTTTATTGTTTTCAATAATAAAACTAATTTCACCCTCATAATGTATTTCTTCATCTTGATTACTTTCAATATGGTCAGAGATAGCGGAATTAGGCTTAATAAAGATCACAGGCTCAGAGGGTGTCTCGTTGTTTAGCTCTTCAATATGTTCTACATAATTTCTGCCGATGCAGACAATCTTAGTTGGCTGAAAGTTTATACCTTCATACTTAACATTGTTCATTTATACTTTTCCTGTATTCGGATGCTTTGGGTTGTTCTGCAAACCAAACAATAGATCTTATTTGATCACTATAATCTACCGTAAAACCCTAAATTTATATAGGAGAAGAAGAGCAATAATTTAACGTTTACTCAGAGTGGTTCAAGCGCTGGGCACGAGGCTATACGCACCAGTAATATTGAAATATTAACTGACTATAAAATCAGGTTATGAAATGTGAGTAAACAATTGATAGGGAAAAAAGTATTGTCACTATGGTGTTGCACTCGTTACAAAAAATTTTAAAGCACGGGGGAAGTTGTTTTAAATTAAACCAAACTCAATGGCATATATTTAGATAAAGCTTTAGGGGTAAACTTCATTGTTATTAAAATCATACCCTCAGCTAATAGTGATTAGTGAGGGTTTATCTTGCTTACTAAGCTTGGTATATCCATTCTAAAAAACATTTAGAATCGGTAATATTGCCAAACTTGATTAACTTTGTACCATTTTGATCGTTAACAACAACATTATGTTTGTTAACTGAAATGGAATTAATAGGTGACTTAATTGAATAAATCATTCCTTTATATGTATAAGACATAATAAAACTCTTTAATTTGCGCATCTGCGCATTAATAATAAAAGCCATATTACTGTGTGAAAACGTTTAGATATTTATAAATATCTGATCAAGAGAATAATGAATCTTGATAACCTCAGACAACAATTTAGGCTTGATAATTTGAGTTATGGCTGACTGTGAAAGGGAAAGACAAAACATTAATCATAACAAATAATAACTACGTGTCATAATTGGTTAAATAAACGAGAGGCGATTAGATAACGGTGTCACTATAAACAGGTTAAAAGATAAAGTAAACTACTATTTAACCTATTTATTTTTTATCAATAAAAAAGTGACAACCTCTATACCCGTCGTATTTTTTATCAAAATTGTCCAAAAGCAGTGATACTTTAGTGCTTTATAAAAACAGCTGTTTTTTAAAGTGGAAATCTAGCTGTTTAATTGCGTGTGCTTAACTGTTCAAATAAATCAGAGAACTTCACACGATTGCGATAACCTTTAAAAAAATATTTATGATCAATGTTTCCATCAGGATTTATAATCACAACACCAGGATAAGGGATACCATAATTATCATCATCTACTTGATAATCTTTATTAAGAATACCATAAGCTTTTACTGTTGCTGCGCCTTGATCTGATAATAAAGGAAAGTCAAGATTGTTTGCTTGAGAGAAGCTATTCAAAATATCAGTATTATCATAAGATATAGCTGCAACGCCATAACCTAAGGCTTTAAATTTATCCGCATATTCATTGAATTCTATTAAATGACGTTTACAAAATGGACACCAGTCAGCTGAACGAAAAAAAAGAATAACCCCCCCTTTTTCAGCCGTAATATCTTTAATGTTAACCGCTGATTTTGTCTCATCTATTACCGTTAACGTGGGGGCTTTATCACCAACAACTGGCCCTACATTTATCGAGACCTGCTGTGAAAATGCCGCTTTAATAAAAATAATCGGCAATAGCAATATGGCAACTACCGACATGAAAAATATAGATTTTGTCTTATGTATCATGGCTTTTATAAACTCTTTTATGAATAATTTTTTGTTATAAACCCTATAGACCGTGCTTTGCCAAGATTTAATTCATCAAGTCTCATCAATTTTATAATATATAAATTACTGCAGTTTTGGTGCAACACGATGTTTAGTTGCTTGTTCATAACCAAAAGCAGCCTCAATCAATGTCCCCTCTTTTAATTTGCCAGAAAACATTGATAAACCAACAGGTAAACCATGAACATACCCCATAGGTATTGTTATATGGGGATAACCTGAAATTGCTGCTGCAGAAGATGCAGCACCTAAGTAATGGTCTCCATTTATCCAATCAGTTTTCCATGCGGGTCCCGTAGTTGGAGCAATTATCATGTCGAGATTGTGCTTTTCAAGCAAAGCATCAATACCTTCCTCTTGTGTTAGTCGCTTCGCTTTTTCGAGTGCTTCCAAATAATTTTTGTCCGTAATACTTCCTTTAGCTTGTGCCATTAAAAATATTTCTTGTCCAAAATACTTCATTTCAACATTAGCATTTTTTGTGTTGAACTCAATCAGTTCACTCAGCGATTTGGGTATCCCGAGTGCAGTTTTGGCCAGATACTTATTAAGTTCATCTTTAAACTCGTAAAGAAGCACTTCAAATTCAGCATCACCCCATTGATCTTTATTTTCAAAGTTAACATTGTCAACGATCAACGCACCTTGCTTTTTAAGGTCTAGAACGGCCTGACTAAACACCTTGTCTAGCCCTTTGTGATAGCCCATTAAATTGCGCGCAATACCGATACGTTTACCTTTTACACCATCAAGCTTTAAGTGCGATAAATAATCTATATTTGAAGACACAACATCTTGATCATCTTTGTCTGCTTTTACCATTGCAGATAAAAGAATAACCGCATCAGTAACGTTTTTAGCCATAGGACCTGCGGTATCTTGACTATGAGCGATAGGGATAATACCGTCACGGCTTACTGTACCTAATGTGGGTTTGATCCCCACAATACCGTTAATGGCAGCAGGACAAGTAACCGAGCCATCAGTTTCAGTACCAATAGACACCGTTGCAAAGTTTGCAGCGGCAGCAATGCCAGAGCCAGAGCTAGATCCACAAGGGCTGGTTGTTATATCGTAAGGGTTTCTACTTTGTCCATATAAGCCGCTCCATCCACTTGACGAAGCTGTTGAACGAAAATTTGCCCATTCACTTAAATTGGTTTTTCCTAAAATAATAGCGCCAGCCTCTTTAAGTTGTTTTACCAAAAAAGCATCATTTTCTGGAAAATTTTTGGCTAAGGCAACTGAACCTGCGGTATTTGCCATACCGTCTGTAGTGTCAATATTGTCTTTAAGGAGAATGGGAATACCGTGCAAACTGCCTTTAAAACCATTTTCAAGAAAATAACGGTCAAGTGCTTTTGCTTGCTGCAGTGCATTTTCATTTAGTTGTACAACTGAATTCAATTTCATGCCTTTATCATCAAAGGCTTCAATACGTTTTAAATAAAATTGAACTAATTGTTCACTGGTTAACTGCTTGCTTTGCATTTGCTGGTGAATATCATTAATGGTAGTGCTTTCATTAATTTCTGCACTAACATCAAAAGTGATGGTGACTAATAAAATGAGTAAAGCTAAGTGTTGAAAAACCTTCATGCGTATTCCTAAAGTATAACGTTGTACGTTTTATAATTGAAACAGGGGGGACTTGTCTATAGGCGGTTAATATTTAAACAAAAATAAAGTGTAATGAGTGTTATCAAATCTATACAAATATGGATCGTCATAAAGAATGAGAAAGGCTTCACGCAATTATAAATTTTAGCATCTTATTTACATGCTAAATTGAACAAAAGGTGATACTCATCTGCAGCTCTAATACTAATAAGTGATTGAGTACTTATGATCATTAATGTCACACTGAAGACCTAAATTAGTATTCAAAATCAGGTGATTTTATGTTTAATTAAATACGAAACAGGATGTTAACCTTGGCTTATCTAATGACAAGTGATCCGAAAACCAGACGTTAAATATTTTCTATCGTTACGTTACTGTTTTTATATCCATAATTAAAACTTTTCTCATTTACTCAGGAAAATGAGCCAATCGCTCAAATAGCAGCCTCAGATTAATCTGTTCTATCTTTAAACTCACACAAACTTTCGATAATACAATAACCACAGCGTAATTTGAGGGTTAAACAAGTATAACGTCCGTGAAAAATCAGCCAGTGATGAACATCCACTTTCAATTCTTTGGGAATCACTTTTAAATGCTTTTATTCTACTTCTTCTACGCCTATACCCATGACAAATTTAGTGCGACTAGATACACGGTAAACTTGGGTATCTGCCGCAATTGTTGGCTAGCCGAAACATAATGAAAGTAGATATCAGCCGTATTTGAATACGGCTGAATTTGCAAAGATGTACGTTTTAGTTAATTGAAGTAGTAGGCATATTTATCTAATATTGACTTAGCGACTTCTTTTAAATTGGTGTTATGACCCGCACTATAGTCGTAGGTATCGAGATCAATATCATAAAGTTGACTTAACCATATAAATTCTGCCAGATCCAGCAATAAACCTTTTCCATGACCGTGACCCTTTTGATCCGAAAAAATAGATGTATTACGGTTGCTACCTATTAACTCTGTAATGCCAGGTAGTTGACCAGCCTCAAACATATGCCATAGCTCAATAGCAGCAAAAGCGTAAGGTAAATTGATTATTTCTGTATTAGGGTAAAGTAACCTAAGCGCATCAATGTCGACTTGTATCTTGCTGCTCAATCCATCAACGATTGTATTCTCATAGGTGGCCACGTCACTATAATCAGCAGGAAAGTCTAACCAAGGTGTTCCAATTACGATTCTAGTATTTGGATTTTTTGACAACGCATAATCTATCCAAAGTGTATAACCCTCCATCGTTGGATTAGCTGTCATGCCAAATAATTCTACTTCTCCTGTATTTAGGATTGCTTGAACTTTATTTCTATGACCTTCGTCTTCCCATAAGGCAATTGGCGTTCCTGACTCACCACCCGACCTTTCAACGTGCTGATTATGATAGTCGTTACCAAGTTGTGTCATATGAGTAGGAATTTGTCTGGCGATAGGGGCAAAAAAACTGTGCCCCATAAATAGAGTGTTGTATCCAGTAACAGGCGTAGAGACTTCCTCATTGACTATGGAAGAGAACTCGGGAAAATAATGCATGATTTGAGCGTCATTTATCCAGCTACCATTTTCATTCTGAAAGTCCCCCCACATATCAACATAACGGGTTATTTTGTCGCTGATGTCTAACTCCACAAAGCGGGCAAGAACTGGCTCTACATAGACAGGATTATGTTGGTCATCATCGTCAAAATCAGGACCGTAGACTAGATAAGTAATGGGGCTATTAATAGTAATCTCGTCCACAGGACTCCACGTACCAACATCTTGCCACGCGCCTCGAGGTAAGGCGTTATACATATAAATCCCTTTGATAGAAGGATGATTGCTGTGAGCTAATTGCCAGCTAATAATAGAGCCGCGAGAGCGCCCACCAACAACAATAAGGTCTGGGTCTAAATTGTATGTATCCGCATTCGCTATTACCCATTGAAACATCACTTGCGCATCAGCTATACCCATGGCTGCTTCATCAGCGCCGCTGATTGTTGCTATTGACTCCCAACTCACGGTTGCATAGCCTTCATTGGCGATTGCATGTAACTCTTTTTCGTCCATACCGTCGGCCGAACCACCATTGCCATGGGCAAAGAGATAAATAGGGGATGGCTTAGATTGGTCATACGCCAAGTGAATATTTAGCCATTGGCGTTCTGGATCGTCCATGCCATAAGGAATGTGATTATGATCCCACCGCCCACTATTTGTCTGAGAGGTTATTTCAACCCCAACGCTCTCGGACTTATCTCCGCCTGAGCCAGAACACGAAAGTATATAAGTTTTATTGCCTATTTCTGATTCTGATATTGTTTCGCTACCAGACGCAGCTTTATCTCCGCTCCAATTTCCAGACGCAGAGCAGGTATCTGCATTAGTTGTAAACCAAGTTAAAGTGAACTCTGAGTTCACTTCAACACTTTCGATAGTTGTTGACAAGGTTACCGTGGGAGAAGGGGAAACAGGAACAGATGATGAATCATTACTACTACCGCCACCACATCCTAATAATCCTGTGAGAAATAATAAACTGCAAATCAACAGAAAACGATTATTGAACATTTGAATCATCTATACGAACCTCAAGTTAAACTAATTCTGTCCCAAAATACCAAAACTCGTTTTATTGTTAAAGCTTATTTACAAATATTTACTTGACCTATCGTTACATCAATAGTGCCTTACTTTTCTGCCAATATTTCCTATAAAGTGTTTGTATTCTGCTTTATCTTTAAAGTCACAAATCTTCAATTATGCAAGAACCACACTTTGGTTTACGTGCAAAATAGGTGTATCGACCATGCAGAATACACCAATGGTGTACATAAACGTTGAATTCTTTAGAGACAACTTTGAGTAGCTTTTTTCAACTCACACTACATTGTTACCCATAGCAAATCTAATTTGGGTTATACACGATCGATGTGGGTGTCGATAGCTAATGTCAGCTTGTGGCTAGCAGTTGCTCTAATGTTCAATTAATACCTAACGTCAGCAATACGCATCAAGAGAGCATTAGCAAGAATAAAAGTTAGTGCCAAAACATAACCGATTAGGGTGTTTAGTTTAATCGTCACTTATACCACTTTGTTGGGCTAAGATATGCTCAGTAATTTTAATCCTTAATAAATCACAGATGAATACGCCTAGACATATACAAGCCTCGGCACTTATAATCACCGCATTGTTACCAAGAGTAACCTTTTTAGTTTAATACACTCAAAGCACAAACAAACAAATCACTCCCCTAAGGAACAAAATGAAAAAATTTACTATCCCTCTAATCGCTTGTCTAGCCTTAAGCGCTTGTGCTACTTTTGACCCATATACGGGTGAGCAAAAAGTTACCAATACCGCGAAAGGCGCGGGTATAGGAGCAGGTGTTGCTGCTGTGGCAGCTTATTTAGCCAATAAAAATGAGGATGATATAAGTAAAAGGAATCGTAGAATATTGAAAGCTGCAACGGGCGGCGCGGCGATTGGTGGTGGTATTGGTTATTATATGGATACACAAGAAGCTGAATTGAGAAAACAATTGCGTAGTTCAGGTGTTAGCGTTGAACGTGAAGGTAATAACATCAACTTAATTATGCCTGGCAACATTACCTTCCCTTCAGGTAATGCCAATATTGATCAACGTTTCTTATCTGTTTTAGATTCGGTTGTTTTAGTATTACAAGAATTCAACAAAACCTTGATAGTCGTTGCAGGTCATACTGACAGCTCTGGCTCTAACGCATTAAACCAGAGTTTATCAGAGCGCCGCGCTCAGTCTGTTTCTACCTACCTTAATAATGCAGGTGTTATTATAGATAGAATTGAAGTGATTGGTTTTGGTGAAACTCAGCCTGTTGCAAGTAATAATACAAAGGCCGGTAAAGAACTTAATAGAAGAGTAGAAATCACTTTGCTTCCAATTACAGAGTAATACCGTATGAAATATTTACTTGCTCTTTTAATTCTCGTAACATTAACAGCATGTCAAACGGCAACAGAGCTACAAAATGCCTCTTCAAAAGGTTTAGCTAATATTTATTCTTGTGGACAAATAAATGCTGCATTTGCTGCCTATGAGGCAGATAAAACTTCTTTCGCAGCACTTGAACAAATTGCGGCGATGTCAGGGTTAGTGATTAAGAAAAGCACAGAAAAAAGTGCTAGTTCATACTACGACAGTATAAAATCAGCGGCCAGTGTTGCGCTGCTTGTTCAGGGTTGTCAACCTAGAGCTTAAAATCATTCAGTTTTAAATACTCCTTAAAAAGCTCCTCATATTCAGGGGCTTTTTTACCATAAAATTTGAGATGAACCGCGATAACTTGTAACTCAAACTGCTCGTTATACTTATCAAAAAAAGCAGTGCTTATTAGCACTGCTTTTTTTATTTAGCATCCCACCTCAACTACCAAAACGCTAAGGTGATACAGAAGCCACCTGACCATGTTTCTTATGTGCCACAATTAAGAGTATAAGTAATATAGCACCCGTTATCGCTCCAATTAACTTGCCATGTTCCATAGGTAAGTTTAGTCCTATTCCTGCGGTCATAATATAAGAGATGCTAACACTCGTGCCAATAATAGCAGGCAAACTTACTATCCAATGGAAAGTACCACGATCAAATAAAAACTTAGTTGCCAGCCACAACACACTGGTAGAAAGTAGCATATTTGAAAAAGCAAAGTAGCGCCAAATTATTGAAAAATCTAGTTTTGTCATGAAATAAGCAATAATAAGAATAGGTACAGCTAACAGTAAGCGATTACGTAAGCTTTGAGGAATATTAAACGCATCGACTAACGTTAAGCGTAATGAACGAAAAGCAGTGTCACCTGAGGTAATAGGGAATATTGCAACGGCAATAATAGCCATAATTCCACCGAGTGCGCCAAGATAACTGTTTGCAATATGGTTAACCACTAAACCCGGGCCACCTTGATCAAGTAATGATTTTAGTTCTGAGTAGCCTTCAGGGAAGGCCGCTATACCAGCCAACGCCCATACACAACCGACAAGACCTTCGCACATCATCGCGCCATAATAAACCGGGCGCACATATTTTTCATTGGTTAAACAACGCGCAATAATTGGCGCTTGTGTTGAATGAAAACCACTAATTGCACCACACGTAATGGTGATAAATAATAATGGCCATACAGGAAGTCCGTCAGCATTAGGCTCTAAGAAATCATGGCTGTAATGATCTGCATTGAAATAGCCCAAAAAATCGCCTGCAACAGGTAAATGCGGGGCATCGATAAGTAATGATACAGCGATAAGCGAAGTCATTACTATCATAAGTAAACCAAACAATGGGTAGAGCTTAGTTATTATTTTATCAATAGGTAATAATGTCGCTAATAAATAATAACCTAAAATAACTAGTACCCAAAAGGTGTTACCCGCTAAAAAAGTGCCCTCAAAGTAACTTAGATTACTTAATAAACCAGCAGGGCTCATAATAAAGACAACGCCAACAAAAAATAGCAGCATTGTGGTAAATATTAGCATGACCCCTTTAAAATAAACGTTGTAATAATGCCCCGCTATTTCAGGTAAACTTTTACCATCTTCTTTAATACTCATTACACCAGAGAAATAATCGTGTACAGCACCGCCTAAAATATTACCTAATACAATCCAAATAAGTGCCACCGGACCATAGAGGGCACCTAGAATTGGACCAAAAATAGGACCTACACCCGCAATATTTAAAAACTGAATAAGAAAGGCTTTAACCGGATGAATAGCAACATAATCAACGCCCTCCTCAAAACGTACTTGAGGTGTTTCAACGTTACAGTCGATACCTGCTTGTTTTTCAATAAAAGGGCTATAAAACTTATAACCCAATATTAATAGAGTGATGCAGATAAAAAAGATAATCATAAGTGTTTATTACTCCGTCCTAATAAATAGATTCAATAAAGGGTACTTGGCAGGTATGTGTGCAATCGTACTTACGTTCAGTATGCCTATATAAATTAAGTATTAAAGGAGAATTTTTATTAAGGAACACTTAATTATCTAACGATAGGTAATTAAGGCTAACTAACTGGAGTGTGTTTACTTATAAACGATTAGTTTCCTATCGTCTAACCATATATTGTGCTCACTAGCGTTATTGAGTTAGCTGAATTTTTCTCTTCAACGAACTCTAATCTCACCCACTTTACACAAACATGAGATTGCAGCTCACTTTAATACACTCATTTTTTGAATAAAAATAATTTTACGCTAATCTTTAGTAAATTAAAAAACATAAGTACGCATGAAACTCGCTACTATTATTCCATCATTTCGCGTACCTTTTTTGGTATTAGCCCCTATTTGTGTATTTCTTGGTGCTAGCATCAGTTACAAAGAGCAAGGTGCTATTGATTTTTGCTTATTAGCCATTGTTATGTTGGGTGGCATTTTGGCACATATTGGCGTTAATACGCTTAATGAATATCAAGATTACCAAAGTGGCTTAGACCTAAAAACAATGCGTACCCCCTTTAGCGGTGGTAGCGGTTTGTTGTGCCGACAGCCTGAATTACTGCCATGGGTAAAAACAGCCGCAATTGTCTCTACCCTTCTGACACTTTTTATTGGCTTTTATTTCATATACCTACATGGTTTAGCCATTATGCCTTTAATACCAATAGGGGTGCTCGGTTTAGCCATTGTTGTCAGTTACACTAAATGGATCAATAAACGGCCACTTATCTGCTTGGTTGCCCCAGGTCTTAGTTTTGGTTTACTAATGGTGGCAGGTACACAACTTGTTTTATCAGGACATTTTTCGTCAACACCTTGGGTAATTGGTGTTATCCCCTTTTTTCTGATCAATAACTTATTATTATTAAATCAATATCCTGATATTGATGCTGATAAATCGATTGGTCGCAACCATTTTCCAATTGCCTTTGGTATAAAGGCCAGTAATAGCATTTTTGCGTTATTTTCCGTGTGCTCAACTTTATTGATTCTTTTCTATATCAGTCAAAACATCTTACCTGCATTGAGTGCTCTTGCGCTTATTCCACAAATGTTGGCTTATATTGCTTTATATGGCGCTATAAAGTTTGGCGCCAGTATTGGTCAACAACCCAAATACCTTGCCTATAATATTGCTTGTACTTTATTAACACCTTTAACTATTGCAATTACGGTTTTTATTAACTAAAACAAGTAATTAATCATATATAAACTAATGAATACGTATGTAGCTTAGCTGTAAATTTATCAAAGGCGCTTTATGCTTGATGTAATAAAATACATTAGGAAACACTCATGAAAAAATAATGCTCTGCCTTATTATACTACTTTCATTCCCAACGTTATTCGCACAAACGGTTAAAGTAAGTTCACCCGATGTAAAAATAGTACTCAGTGTTAACGATAATAGAAAACCAAACTACGCGATTAATTTTATTGGTGGAAGCATTATCAAGCCATCTTGTTGGGGTTTAGCGTTTAAAAATACAATTGCATTTAGCGACGGATTTATCCTTTATGCACACCAAGAAAAATCAGCTAACAAAGTATGGCAACTACCTTGGGGGTGAACGTAAAGATGTTACTGATCATCATAATGAGCTGTTAGTTACTTTTTTAACGAGCAAGAAGATCGAGGGTGAAAAATTCAAAGTACGTTTCCGTCTATTTAATACAAGTCGCGGCTAACGATGAATGAGTGTTACCACTCGCCACCATCGGCAGTGCTGCTATTCACTTTAAAGCTTTATAACGGTAATTTTAACCGTTTTAAGTTGCCTACAATCATTTATAATTAAATCAGCTAAAAGGTAGGTGGAGGTTACTTTATCTACCTTTTCTTACACTCAAACGCTGAGAATAGTCGATGTTACAAAATATCAGCCAATGACAAAGAAAATTATCAACGTAAAGCCGCGGAACTGAACACTCAGAAAGTGATTCCTGAATATCAAAAGTTTTATGCTTTTTTTACTAAAGAATACATGACTAACTGTCGTCAAAATGTTGGTATAAGCCCATTTAAAGGTGGAAAAGAATATTATCAGTACCTTATTGAATTTTACACCACCACATCGATGTTAGCTGAAGAAATTCACCAATGAGGTTTAAATGAAGTAGCACGTATTCGTCAAGAAATGAATGTGATTATTAAAGAGGTTAATTTTAAAGGTGATTTTACCGACTTTATCAGATTCCTGCGCACTGACCCACAATTTTATACCAATGAGCCGCGCGATTTAATTGAAAAAGCGAGTTATATTACGCGCAAAATGGCCGCAAAATTGCCCAAATGGTTTTCAGTATGACCTCGCTCAACCTTCGATATAAAAGCGTCTCCTAATGGTGGTACTTATTATGTCGCGTCAGATGGGAGTGGTACTACCTCAGGCACTTACTTTATCGATACTAAAGACCTAAAAAGTCAGCCTTTATATACCCTAGAAGCCTTAACCTTTCATGAAGCTGAACCTTGCCATCATATGCAAAGTGCTATTCCTTAAGAAGTTAATATGCAAGAGTTTAGAAAAACACTTTACCACGCCACGTTTGGTGAAGGTTGGGGTCTATATTCAGAGCATTTAGCCAAAGAAATGGGGGTTTATCAAGACCCTTATAGCAACGTTGGTCGTTTGACATATGAGCCTTGGCGCGCATGTCGTTTAGTCGTAGACACCGGTATGCATGCTAAAGGTTGGTCTCGCCAGCACGCCATGATTACTTAGCCTAGAACACGGCATTAAGTATGGCAGATGTTACCGCACAAATTGACCGTTACATAAGCTGGCCAGCACAAGCGTTGTCTTATAAAGTGGGTGAAATCAAAATCCTTCAGTTACGTGCGATGGCAGAAGAAAAGTTAGCTGAAAAATTCAACATTAGAACTTTTCATGACCAAATACTTAAAAGTGGTAGTTTACCTATGGCTTTACTAGAAGGTTAACCGTTAACTGGGTTAATCAACAGCTGCAGTAATGATACATAGTGGTCATCAATCACTGATGTAATCACTGAACATATAATTTAAAATGCCGATTGTTTCACAATAATCGGCATTTTATCAGGCGCTAAAAAATTTTATATCAAATAGCGTTAAACTAATAAAATCAACGAGGTGGTCGCTCTTTTTTAAGTTTAATAATCAAATCAATATGAGGAATAAGTTCCTCTATTTCTCGAATATGATCGCGTAAACTTCCCCACTGCGTTAATTCTAATTTACCGGAATCTAATATGGCGAGTTTAAGTTCACTAACCAACGAATTCTCATCGACTTGCTCTATAAATTCATTAATACGTAATAGATTGTCTAACTCTGCTTGAGATATTATTTCTATGTCACTACTTTTTTTCATCGCTAACTCTATAAAAAGACTCTATAAAAACAAGTATAGCCAAGCTTTATTTTTTTGCTCAACATCAATAAAACTCAACGTATTTTAATCGTCATAATTCAGTAAGAAAAAAGTCATATTCAACTTGTAAAGTGCATCATGTTAACTAAATAGAGCTCAATAAGGGATACTCATGGAACATAATAGCGTTGATGAATATGATGAAATTTTTAACCTTTTCGACAGTTTGCTTATCGACAAAAAGGAGTCTCGCTCACGTAAAAGAAAATGGCGAGAAATAGAAACGTATAAAGACAGAAAACGTTTACACCAGGAGCTTCATGACATACAAAACTACGGTTCTTAATCATAAAGTGTTGGAATAAGTTGCACTGACTCTAACGCTAACTCTTTTGTTCTATGGCTGTGCAAAATCAAATAAGGTTTTGCCTGTCATACGATAACCGATCCATTCATCTTTTGATACAGCACCAATGGCTTCGTAAAAGTCACGTGAGGGCTTATTCCAATCTAAACAGCTCCATTCAAAACGTGCACAATCATTATCAATAGCAGTTTTGGCCATCGTTTTTAATAATTTCAAGCCTGCACCTTTCCCTCGATGCTCTGGCGTTACATACAGATCTTCAAGGTATAAACCTGATTTGGCTAACCACGTTGAGTAGTTATAAAAGTAAATGGCGGATCCAATAGCAATACCATCAAGCTCACAAATTAAACCGTGTACTTGTGTATTTTTACAAAACATAGTGTCTTTTATTGTATCAACAGTGGCATACACTTCATGCTCTGCTTTTTCATAAATAGCGAGTTCTTTAATAAAAGTGAACAAAAGTTCTGCGTCATTTAGGGTCGCATCACGTATAATTATTTCAGACATTTTACTTCCTCGTTTTCTTAATTAATTTTTGCTGTACAGCATACCAGTACAAAGATATTTTCTCACGAACTATACAGTAGAACAAAAAATAAAAATGAATATTGAACCCATAAAAAAATTGCGATCTAACAAGGTAAATAACCGCTTTAAACGATACAATTAACCCAATAGAAAAATGGCACAGGTACACTTTTTAAATGATCACTGTTTAAAGATCATTTTATCGCTACAATAAAAAATCAATTATCTCAATTAAAACAAAAGGAAAGTCCGTGTTCAATAAAATAGCTTCACTCGTATTATTCACTTTTATCACTTTGCCAGTATTTTCAGCTGATATCAGCCCAACTGCAAAAAAAACAGCTGAATACGCCGTTCAAACCTATCAAGCCTCTATGGTTGCTAGCCTAACTGAGTTAGTGAAATACAATACATTAGCTGTTGATGGCGTTTCAGCGAATAACAATCCTGAGCATATTGCTTTTAAAGCAGAGCTTAAAAAACAAGCTGAAGATTTAGGCTTTGATTATACTGATGATGGTTATGTCGTTGTTATTGGTCTTGGCGAAAGTAAAGAACGGGTAGGAATAATCACCCACGGCGACATACAACCAGTGAATCCTAAAAAATGGCAGAAGTCGCCGTTTGAACTTGATACCACTTCAGAGCCCGGCAAACTTATCGCCCGTGGTACAGAAGATGACAAAGGCCCAATATCAACAGCGCTCTATGCCATGAAAGCGATTAAAGACAAAAATATAAAACTAAATAAACGTATCGAATTATATGTTTATATGGCAGAAGAATCAGACTGGGGACCGCTTCAAGAGTATATTAAAACGCATACACTGCCACAAACCAATATTACCATTGATGCAGAGTATCCTGTGGTCACCGCAGAAAAAGGCTACGGAACCATAAAAATAGCTTTTAATAAAAATAATTACACAGGTTTTGACGCTTATATCAGTGAATTTAGTGGCGGATTTTTTGGTAGTCAAATACCTGAAGATGCTAAAGCGGTCATTGCAAATGCAGATATGACTTTACTGCAGCAAATGATGGACAAAGCAAGAGACTATCAAGGTGTTAGTTTTGATTTCTTACTCAAAGAGACCCAATTAACGGTAACCGCACTAGGAAAATCAGCTCACTCATCTAAGCCACAAGAAGGCGTGAATGCTATTCCATTCTTAGCTGATTTATTGTCACAAACACGCTGGCCAAGTAACGGTGCAGGTACATTAGTGAACTTTATTAATGACAATATTGGTTTAGGGTTAGAAGGGAAAAAGTTTGGCAACATTGCCTATAGTGATGATTTTATGGGGCCTATGACGGTTTCTCCGACGGTTATTAAACAACTTAAAAACAACATTGAATTGAATATTAATATTCGTCGTCCACGGGGTAAATCAGCGCAACAGCTAACAGAAGAAATTAATCATGTTATCGCAACATGGAAGCTGACGAATATGGCTGACATTACCGAATTAGAGTATTATATTGGCGACCCTTTTGTTCAAAAAGATGCCCCACATATTGAAACATTACTGGCTGTATTTTCACACTTTACCGGAATAAAAGATGCTAAGCCTATCGCTATTGGTGGTGGAACAAATTCACGCTTATTTCCCAATGCCGTAAGCTTTGGTCCATCAATGCCCAATGCCAATTATACCGGACATTCGGAGCATGAATTTATTACCATGAAACAGTTTGTTTTAAATTTAAAAATGTATACAGCAGCTTTAGTTGAAATGGCTGCTGCCAAAGCGCAATAACACATGAGATAAGCCAGTAAGGAATAGGAATACGTATGAAAAAAACATGTATAGTTACCGGTGGTAGTTCGGGAATTGGCCTAAGCATCGTAAAATTATTTACTGACCATGGCTATCAAGTGTTTAATCTAGACTTACAACCCAGTAACCTTACTGTGCTTGGTTCTACTGATGTTTTGTGTGATATAAGTAATGTTGAACAAGTTAGCGATATTATTAGTGATATCGCTAAAACAACGACTATTGATGTTTTAATCTCGAACGCAGGTATTCACTTTTCAGGTAATATTGAGAACACCTCTGAAGCTGATCTCGATAAAGTACTTAATATTAATGTCAAAGGTGCTTATGCAGCAGTAAAAGCGGTATTACCGAATATGAAAGCCAATAAAAATGGCGCGATTATATTAATGGCTTCAGACCAAGCGTTAATTGCCAAGCAAAACTCGTTTGCTTATAACATCAGTAAAGTGGCGCTTGCTTCAATAGCAAAAACTACCGCGCTTGATTATGCTCTTTTTAATATTCGTGCTAATGCTGTATGTCCTGGCACTATTGAAACACCGTTGTATCATCAAGCCATTGATAATTATTGTGATCGCTCGGGTGCAAACAAAGCAGAGATCCATGCTGAAGAAGCGGCTTTACAGCCTTTAGGCCGATTAGGGCAACCCGAAGAAGTCGCTGAACTTGTTTATTTTTTAGCGTCTGATAAAGCTAAATTCATTACAGGCAGTTTACAAGTGATTGATGGCGGTTATACCGCACAGTAACAGTATTGATGGCTTTAGTTTCAATGTTAGTTTTAAACATTTAGAATAAAAATACATGATAAAAATAATCGATCCACACCTGCATTTATTTAACCTTGCGCAAGGCGACTACCAGTGGTTAAAAGCTGATAATCCCCCGTTTTGGCCCGATAAAAAAATAATCGAAAAAAACGTGACGGAAAAAGAGCTACATTTGTCTGCTCCTTTTGAAATGGCTGGCTTTGTACATATTGAAGCCGGCTTTGATAATCAGCAGCCTTGGCGTGAAATTGCTTGGTTAGAAAGTACTTGTTCCCTGCCCTTTAAATCGATTGCTGGTATTAATTTACGTTTACTAACAAATGAATTTCAACAAGCACTAAAAAAGCTTAACGGCTACAAATCTGTTGTTGGTGTGCGCGATATTCTCGATGAAAATGCTTTCGAGTATTTATCAAATCCTCAAGTTCAAAAAAACTTAGCGCAGTTGGCCAAGCAAGAAATGATTTTTGAATGCCAAATGCCTTTATCTGATGTTAAGGCCACCGCTCAATTAATAAAAGTAGTCAATGAACTACCGACGTTAAAATTAGTCATTAATCACGCGGGTTGGCCACCTGAAGACACACGTAGTAACGCATGGATAAATTGGCAACAAAGTGTTCAAGCACTTGGACACTATGACAATATCAACCTTAAATGTTCAGGTTTTGAAATGGCTAATCGGCAATACTCGTTGTTATGGCAACAACAGGTTATCAAACAATGCATAACAAGTTTTGGCGTAAATAAAACCATGCTAGCGAGTAATTTCCCTTTATGTTTATTTAAAGAGAGTTATCAAGAAAACTGGCTCGCTCATCAACAAAACAAGCAACTATCAGTAAACGATCTTGAATTATTATGTTATAAAAATGCGCAAAAATTTTATAAGTTTTCAACATAAAGATTAAACTAAGAAAAAAAAACTACCCACAACACCTCAGATAAAATAGTATTCCATTACATTATATTTTAATGGGTCAATTAATGGATAACTTCGACAGAAAAATTCTAAAAATATTACAAAATGATTGTACACAGCCCATCAGTGAGGTTGCGGCTCAAGTGGGTCTTTCAACAACCCCTTGTTGGCGGCGCATTCAAACCATGGAAAAAAACGGCATTATAAAAGGTCGTGTTGCTTTGGCTGATCCGGAGAAGTTAAATGTTGGCTTAACGGTTTTTGTAATGATAAAAACCAACCAACATAACCCTGACTGGCTTGATGATTTCAGTATCAACTCAAAAAAATTTCCAGAAATCATTGAATTTTATCGGATGAGTGGCGAGGTTGATTACTTACTCCGTGTCGTGGTTTCAGACATGAAGGCCTATGATGCTTTTTATAAGAAACTGATAGGCCAAGCAAGCTTTGCTGATATTAGTTCAAGTTTTGCCATGGAAGAAATTAAATATACTACCGCACTACCGGTTGACTATATGTAATCTAGCTTAGATATCGCTTTCCTCAAGTCATAAAATAGTCTAAAAACCAAGTGTATACTTTAGCTATTGATTTAAGTGTTTCGCATGAAACCGCAAATGTTCTTCAATAAATGATGAGATAAAGTAGTAACTATGATCATAGCCTTCGTGCACAGCAAGTGTTAATGGGTAGCCATTCACTTTGGCTGCTTCTGCTAATGCTTCCGGCATTAATTGCGTTTTCAAAAAATCATCAGCGCCACCTTGGTCAACTTTAGCGGGAATAAACTGCGTTGCTATACGCATCAACTCACTTGCATCATGCCTGCGCCAAATTGCGGTGTCTTTCCCTAAGTAAGTGGTAAAAGCTTTTTTGCCCCATGGCGTTTTTATTGGGTTGCAAACAGGGCTAAATGCTGACATTGAGCTGTAACGTTCAGGGTTTAACAGGCCAATGGTTAACGCGCCATGTCCGCCCATTGAATGTCCGCTAATCGCGCGTTTATTGGATACCGGAAAAGCGTCTTCAATAATGGCGGGTAATTCATTAACAACGTAATCGTACATATGATAGTGACGATTCCAAGGTGCTTGTGTGGCATTAACATAAAACCCTGCACCTTGGCCCAAATCATAACCTTCATCATCGGTAACACCTTCACCACGAGGACTAGTATCAGGAGCAACAATAGCCATGCCTAATTCAGCAGCCATGCGCAATGCCCCCGCTTTTTGCATAAAATTTTCATCGGTACAGGTTAGTCCCGACAGCCAATACAACACAGGCACTTTCTCCCCGCTTGATACTTGCGGTGGCAAGTAAATAGCAAAACGCATTGTGCAATTTAGCGTTTTAGATGGGTGACTATATTGCTTATGCCAGCCGCCAAAGCTTTTATTAACACTGATGTTTTCTATCGTCATGATAAAACTCAAAAAAATGCCACTTTTGTATTTATACGGCTACGCTAAAAGTGGCAAATAAGCGCACTTAACAGCGCTGATGGTGACTGAAAAAATTAGTCATATTATTTATCAAACGTTACTTATCAAAATGAATAACACTGCGAATACTTTCGCCTTTATGCATTAGCTCAAACGCTTCATTAATATCGTCAAGCCCCATAGTATGAGTAATAAAATCACTCAAATTAAATTCACCCGCTAAATAACGTTCTACGTAATCAGGTAACTCAGTACGACCTTTAACACCACCGAACGCAGAGCCTCTCCATACACGCCCAGTCACTAGTTGAAATGGGCGGGTTGATATTTCTTGTCCGGCACCCGCAACACCAATAATCACTGATTCACCCCAGCCTTTATGACAACACTCTAAGGCAGAGCGCATTAGGTTTACATTACCAATACATTCAAATGAGTAATCAACGCCGCCGTCTGTCATTTCAACAATGACGTCTTGAATAGGTTTGTCGTAGTCTTTTGGGTTAATAAAATCGGTAGCACCTAATTTTTTGGCAAGCTCGAATTTACTTTCGTTAATATCAATCGCAATAATACGACTGGCTTTCGCCATAGTTGCACCAATAACCGCTGATAAACCAATACCACCAAGGCCAAAGATAGCCACTGTTGCGCCCTCTTCTACTTTCGCAGTATTCATGACCGCGCCCATGCCCGTGGTCACCCCACAACCTAATAGACAAACTTCTTCTAATGGCGCTTCTTTATTGACTTTTGCTAATGAAATTTCAGGTAATACGGTGTATTCGGAGAATGTTGAACAGCCCATATAATGGAAGATTGGCTGACCGTCTTTATAAAAACGGGTTGTGCCATCAGGCATTAAGCCTTTGCCTTGTGTCTCACGAATTTTTTGACAAAGATTCGTTTTACCCGAGAGGCAGAATTTACACTCGCCACATTCTGGTGTGTATAAAGGAATAACATGGTCGCCTACTTGAACACTGGTAACACCTTCACCAATTTGCTCAACAATACCACCACCTTCGTGACCTAAAACAACAGGGAAAATCCCTTCTGGATCATCCCCAGATAAAGTAAATGCGTCAGTGTGGCATACGCCAGAGGCAATTACTTTTACTAACACCTCACCTTTACGAGGCAGCATAACATCGATTTCTTCGATGGATAATGGTTGCTTAGGGCCCCAAGCAATAGCGGCTTTTGATTTAATAAATTTATCAGTCATCTTGATTCTCACTTTTCAATTAATCGCGTTTCTAAAAGTTTATATTGCAGACGAACTTGCTATATTTGAGCCTAGTCTACGGTGTTTAATGAAAGATGATAATACGTTAAAAACGTAATTCACTTTTACCAGTTGGTAACAATAAAGTGAGTATTGATAAAGTACCATCATCATGAATACATTACTTTAATGGCTGTGGCCTTGTGAAAGATTAATGATGCCGATACCTATAGCGACTAATCCCATACCAAGCCAAGTGGTTAACTCCAGATGTTGACGATACACAACCGTAGATAATAACGTCACGGTTATAATGGCTAACCCTGCCCACAACGCATGCACAATACCCACTGGCATACCTTTCATTGCTTGGCCTAAAAACATGAATGCGGCTAAATGCCCGAGTAAAACTAAAGCACTTGGCACAGGTCGAGTAAAACCATCAGTTTCTTTTAATGCAACATGAGACATTGCTTCAGCAACGACACCTAAAAAAAGGAATAACCAACTCATTTTTACTTCCTATAATGTTATGCAGGCAGTTATTGCCTGAGTAATGCTGCACTTTTTCTGAGTAAGTTACTCATCAAATAACTCAATCACAGCAAGCTTGTCTTGATGGTTGCTATTATATTTACTTCTAAAGAAATGATAATATGCTAATTTAGTAAATAACTTGTACACAGGGGTAACAATCATGCAGTGGGATGGGATCAGCGAATTTGTTTACGTGGCGGAAAATGAGAGCTTTACGCTCGCTTCAAAAAAAATGGCGATATCTACTGCACAAGTGAGTCGCCAGATAAGTGCGTTAGAAAAACGCCTTAATATCAAATTATTTTATCGAACCACACGAAAAGTCTCATTAACTGATGAAGGCCGTGTTTTTTATCAGCACTGTCGCAGCGTTCTCGATGGTTTAGATGCCGCTGAGCGTGCCATCACAAATTTACAATCTAAACCTCAAGGTAAAATTAAACTAACTGCTCCCGTCACCTATGGTGAAAAACAAATATTGCCGCTAGTAAATAACTTTATAAAGCAATATGACGATGTTGAAGTGTTAGCTTATTTAAGCAATCGTCAAATTGACATCGTTGATGAAGGGTATGACTTAGCTATTCGCCTGGGTAAATTAAGTGATTCAACAATGATGGCAAAAAAATTAGGTAAGCGAGCAAACTATGTTTGTGCCTCGCCAAGCTATCTAGAAAAACAGGGTATACCACACTCTATATCAGAGCTTAATAAGCACAGTTGTTTATTGGGAACAAATGATCACTGGCATTTTAGAGAGTCAGGCAGAGAAAAAAGTATCCGAGTAACGGGAAGGTTACGATACAACAATGGTTATAGCTTAACCGATGCAGCACTCAAAGGCTTAGGAATAGTGCAGTTACCTGATTACTATGTTCAACAGCATATTCAACGTGGCGAACTGGTTACCTTGTTAGACAGTTATCGTGCGCCTGACGAAGGTATATGGGCGGTTTATCCTCAAAACCGCCATTTATCACCCAAAATAAGGTTACTCGTTGACTATTTAGCTGAGCAGTTGCTTTGATTTCAAGGGTTATTTAAAGCATTTACAGAGTTAGTCGTTAGCTCAACGTTAAGCAACTCTCGATTGTATAGCAGGGTTTATCGGCACGAACACCGATCCCCCCCCCTCTTATTGGTCTCTTTTTATTCATTTTTAAAAATATTATTTAACATACCTGCAAGTCGAATACCTGCTTTAGCGATTCGTTCATTTAACAGTGGCGTGTTTTTATAAACATATTCATAACCTAATTCTTTATCTTCAGGAAAATCATAAACCCTTTCTCTTTTAGATTTAGACTCTTTCGCCCAGTCAAGATAAACAGCCTTTTGCCATAAAGTAATCGTTTCTGGCGTTTGGTTATTTAAAAAATGAGCATACTCAGTATAAGACAATTGCTGCCTCTCAAGAATCGAGGAATCCCAAACAGCATGAAGTTTTGTGGGTTTTCCAAACCATTTTACCGTTATTGTATTGCCACCAAGATCATCCCTTCGCCCAACATGTAGCGGTTGGTGGATATCGCCAACAAAATGTATATAAAAAGCCAATGCTTGCCACTTTTCTTTTTTTGAGAGGTTTGGATCTCGAAGTTTTTTTTCAAAATCAGATAACGCTTTTAATATATCACCTGCCTTATTCCTCACAAGTCCATTAAATAGTTCGTCATCATCAACAGAGATATAATGCCAAGGTTTAGCATAGTCCCAATTTTTATCTGAACGAATGTTATCAGGCCAATTGGCTAGTTTTGCTAACGGATCACCGTTAGTAATTTGCATAAGGGCTTGTTTAGCAGAAGGGTCGAGATTATCTTCTGCTATTTTAGCCACGATTCGGTGTCCATTGGGACCCAAGGCTAGAGCGGTTTTAATCGGCAAATGGGCGAGTGTAATTATCATAACCGCCAGCAAGCTTTTATTTATCATTTATATAATCCATGTTTTAGCGTTGTATTGTGAGTCTTTAAATCTTATTTTTATCTTATTAAAACATATGCTTTAGCATGAGTCATAAACTGATAACACATGCTAAAGCGAAACGACTCGCGATTACTTCAACGCATTAACCGTAACATTCGGTGAGCGTTTTACCACTTCATCATTTAATTCAATACCTAAACCAGGTACTTCAGTGACTTGGAAGAAACCATTTATCGGTTGTGGGTCTTGTAAACACAATTCACGATTCCAATGCTTGGTCGCATAAGTATGGTGCTCGTGGATTAAAAAGTTAGGGATAGCTGTTTCTAAATGCAAAGATGCAGCTGTTGCTACCGGGCCACCACAAACGTGCGCTTGAATACGAATATCATAAACATCAGCATAGTCACACACTTTTTTAGATTCGGTAAAACCACCACATAAGCCAACATCAGGCTGAAGTACATCAATACTTTGATCTTCAAAGTACTGGCGCACATCCCAGCGGTGATATAAACGCTCGCCACCGGCAATCGGTACATTAACTCGCTCAGCCACTTTTTTATGTACTTTAGCGTTCAAGTAATTAACAGGCTCTTCATACATCATACAGCCGACTTCTTCGACAATTTCGCCCATTTGAATCGCAGAAGCAGCGCCCATTAATGAATGCGATTCAAAAATAATATCAACATCTTCGCCGACCGCATCGCGAATAGCGCGTAATCTGTCGCCGAATAATCGCATTTGTGGTTTGGTGAATAATTTAGTGCGATCAAACGATGAGGTGCCATCAGCGTTATAAACAATAGGGTCTACTTTTACTGCGTCATAACCTTCTGCTACCGCTTTTAATGCCGCTTCAGCATATTCTTGAGGTAAGAATAACTTCTTAACTTCAACATCCCAATCAAACTGTAATTGGCTAGCATAAGTGCGTAACTTATCATTAACTTTACCGCCTAATAATTGATAAACAGGTACTCCCAATGCTTTACCTTTTATATCCCAAAGTGCGGTATCAATTGCGCTCATTGCCGAATATAAAACGGGACCACCACCAAGCCCCCAAAAGCTTTCACGCAACATTCGAGACCATAACAATTCTGTTCTAAACGGGTCAAAGCCAATCAATACCGCTTCGGTAATTTCTTTTATCATCGCCGCTGCAGCGCTATGTCCCCAATCATAAGCAAGCCCTGCTTCACCGACACCAGAAATACCTTCGTCAGTATGAACACGAATAAAAACAGGGTTCCAACCAGCGCGATCTGGACATTCAATATCAAAAATTTCTACGTGAGTTACTTTCATTTTATCTTCTCTAAATAGGTTGAGGTTTGTCGCAGAGAACTTACTTCAATAGCGGCGTACGAGATGCAAATACGGCTTTATTATTGTTAGGTCGCAAAGTTAGGGTCAGCACGATACACTTTTCTGACCATGGCCGGCCAAGACTTTTGCCCACCGGAACTGCCCGTATGAACAATATTAGCTTGTGCTTTAATACCGTCGACAATGCTTTGGTCTACTAAAATGGGGGCCATTGCGGTTGCCATCACTTGCAATTGTACTTGGCAAGCACGCGTTAAGTCGTACATGTGCATAAACGCATCACCGATTGTATCTCCTAACGTTAAGCCACCATGATTTCTCAGCAACATAAAATTTGCCGTGCCTAAGTTATTTTGTAAGCGTAATTTTTCATCAGCGTTTACCGCTAAACCTTCGTAATCATGATAGCTAAGAGAGGCAAGTGCAAACATAGCATATTGACTTAACGGTAATAACCCTTCTTCTAAGCTAGCGACCGCGATAGTTTCATTAGTGTGTAAATGTAAAACACATTGGGCTTCGTGACGTGCTTCATGCACTGCACTATGAATAGTAAAACCTGCAGGGTTAATTTCAAAAGGGCAATCAGGGTCAATAATATTGCCCGCTAAGTCTATTTTCACTAAATTTGATGCGGTTATTTCGTCAAAGGCTAAACCGAAAGCATTAATGAGTAAGTGCTCAGACTCAGGAATACGCGCTGAAATATGCGTGTAAATCAAATCATCCCAGCCATACATGGCGACAAGGCGATAACAAGCCGCTAAATCAATACGTGTTTGCCATTCTAGTGCTGACACTTTATTTTTTAAGTTAATCTGTGGAATAGTTAACATTAAAGTCCTTTAAACAATTGTTATTTTGGTATTTTAAATCATCGATAATACGAATCAAACCACTAGTTTAAGAAATCCCCCTTAAAGTGTAGATAAAAATAAGCTAAGGTAAGTCGTCATTCACATTAGCTTAAATAAACATCTTAATTAAGCTACCAATGAGTAAAATAAACACTAAAATTGGGATAATCTTTGAATACTTAGCTTGTTCCTCATCCCCCATAGGTTTACCAAAACGTTCACCGAATATAACCATTAATGCGATACCAGCAAATACCGCTAATAAAATCATTATTAATGTCATTATTTCTCCAATTATGAGTATCTAAATCAATTGCACATTGCATTAGCTGATTATTCAATTACCATAACAAGATAACACGTAAAATGCGTAAACAATAAAATGACTGCACCGGATAACTTTGCTGAAAAGCGAAGGTTTATTATAAGATTAGGGAAAGCTTTGCATAAGTTTGGTACGCCAGCTTATCGCCTAGAGGCACATCTGCAAGATGTCTCAACATTTCTTGAATTAAAAGCCTGTTTTATCATCACGCCAACAGCGCTAACGTTTGTATTATCTGAAGATGAAGAGAATCAGCAATATAACCATGTTATTCGTGTGAAGCCCGGTGAACTTGATTTAGGATCACTTGCTCGAACCGATGAGTTAGTTGACGAATTAAGTTCTGGACAGCGCACATTAACTGAAGCAATTGAACGACTTGATGAAATCGCCAACAAACCTAACCCTTACGGGCGTTTTCTTACTTTTCTAGCTTTTGGCGCTTCAAGTGGTGCTTTTTCCATGTTGATGCACACCAGTTGGAATGATGTGTTTTGGTCGGTATTGCTCGGTTTTGTTGCTTGCTTATTTACCTTTTGGGCTGAATACTCTCGCCGAATTACCGAGACACTAGAGCCAATTGCAGCCATAACAACCGCGCTATTGGCCTCGGCAATCACCCTTATCGATCCAACAATCAATATGCCATTGGTGATACTTTCTGCCATTATTGCCTTTATACCTGGCTTAGCCTTAACGCTTGGTTTAGCTGAATTAGCCGCTCGACATCTAATGTCAGGAACCGCACGTATTATGGATGCCATAATGATGCTGTTTAAGCTTTATTTTGGCGCAGTCCTAGGTATGGCGTTAGGAAAGTTATTTTGGGGCGAAGTTGTATACGTTACCCCCGGTAATATGCCAATTTGGACCGCATGGGCAGCCGTTACCACGTTATCAATTAGCTTGGTTATTTTATTTCGCGTGCGTAAGAAAGATGCACCTTGGGGAATGATTTCTGGCTATGTGGCTTACGGTGCGAGTATTATTGGTGCCGCTTATCTGGGGCCAGCGCTAGGCGCGTTTGTTGGAGCATTTGTACTGGGGATGTATGCTAATTTATTCTCACGCATTATGAGGTTACCTTCTAGTATTGTTAAATTATTAGGCCTTGTTGTACTTGTGCCAGGGAGTAAAGTTTATATCGGTTTAAACAGTGCGGTATCTGGTGTAAATATGCTCAATACCAATAATATTGGCTCAGAAGCCTTTTTAATTTTTATGTCGTTAGTGGCGGGGCTTATTTTCTCAAATGTTGCCCTACCCTCACGTAAAGCGTTGTAATATAAGTGCCTGAATGAAACAACCCAGTAAAAAAACCGCTTATCATCACGGCGACTTACGCAGTTCACTCGTAGAAACGGGTGCTAAAATGATAAAAGAAGCAGGCATCGAAGGGCTTTCATTACGAAAGCTCGCTGAACGCATTGGTGTTTCTCGTACAGCAACGTATCATCACTTTAACAATAAAAATGATTTACTTTGCGCGATAGCTGCATTAGGTTTTATTCAATGGACAAATATTTCTAATACGATATTTGACGACAAAAACCTTTCAGGGGAAGAAAAGTTTCGTGAATTTGTTTATCAGTACATAACATTTGCAACACAGAACGCTTCAATTTACGAATTGATGTTTGGCAAAACAATTTGGAAAAAAAACAATAGCGATCAAGCACTGCGTGACATCGCTTACCCAAGCTTTAATTATCAACTAGAAATGACCAAAACTTGGCAACAGCAAGGTTTATTGATTGACAACGAAAATAGCTTACGTTTAGCGCAAGTGACTTGGGGAACATTACACGGAATTGTCCGTTTACTTATTGATGGAATTTACCTTGATACCAGCCATATTGATGAAATGTGCGAGTGTGTAGTAAAGGTTTTTATTCAACAACAAAAAATATAACAAGGGTTAAACATGTCTGAAGACAACCAAAATAAAACAGCTCAGTTTGATCAGTTCTTTTCAATCACTTACCCTTTCAATGTGAACGCAACTCTCATTGAAAGTAACACTCCGCCAAGTTACCCCGCATTTATGAACACCATGCCCATGCCGTTTAAGATGGCCTCTGAAATAATCACACTTGACCAAACGGCATTAAGACCTTTGCAAACAATTGGTAGTGTTGCCGGACAGTTAGTCGATTATTTACATCATCAGGCCAAAAAAATTGATTTGCTCGTCAGTTATATTCTGAGTGAACAAGACAATGAAGCACAACGTTACCAAGGCACTGATTTCGGTGGTGGTGGTGTTATTTTTACCAGTAAAACCCCCTTCGCTGTTGGTCAATTTATTGAACTAAAAATATTCCTACTTGACGATAATTGTGCAATTTACTGTTGCGGTGAAATAATTTCAGTCAAGACTGAGAGTGATGAACTTAATAGCTTCAAGGTTATTTATCATCATATTCGTGAAGAAGACCGTGAAATATTAGTGCGTTGTAGCCTTCATCAGCAATCAAAGCAATTACAGATCTTAGCGCAAAAACGTAATGAAGAATCAGCTAAACAAACCTAATACTCTTTTTTATTGCACCTTGTTATTCGTGCAATAAGTCAGTATTACGATTTATGCTGTATTTACTCCTTTAAATCTATCTGATAAACCGCGCACTTTAACGCCTATTCCTTGTTGAATAAAGCAAAAACAGATAGCGTTATTAGATGACAATTTCAGGAACATACCTATGAACATGAATAAAAGAGCTTTTCTAAAAGCGGGTAGTGCAGGTCTTGCCGCATTATCCGTATCAACTGCTGCGTTCGCCTCATCAACTAAAATGGCTGAGTCAAAGCACTCAACACTGAAAAACATTACCCAAAGTGTTTCGGCTATAACTACTAAAGAACGTGAAATTCGCATTAAAAAAGCACAGAAATTAATGCAGCAAATGAATATCTCTGCACTCATTATTGAGCCGGGTGCAGCAATGGATTATTTCTCGGGTATTCAATGGTGGCGCAGCGAACGCCTAACCGCGTTAGTTATTCCGCAACAAGGTAAAGTCGGTATTGTTTGTCCCTTTTTTGAAGAACCCAGCATTCAAGAAAGTTTGGCTATTACTGGTGATATTCGTGTTTGGCAAGAACATGAAAGTCCTTTTGAGCGCATTAAACAAATATTAGTAGACCGGAATATTAGCCTTGCAAAAGGTACTATTGGTTTTGAAAATTCAGTGCGTTACTTTGTTCAACATGGCGTAATGAGTTTACTATCAAATATGCAGCATGTTAGCGCAGAGCCTGTAACTCGTGGTTGCCGTATCATTAAAAGCCACCATGAACTACAACTAATGCATAAAGCGAATGAAGTAACACTATTAGCTTATAGCGAGGTTTACTCAAAATTAGAAGTGGGGATGACATCTTCACACGTTAAAAGCCTGATGAGTAACGCACAATCAATGTTGGGTGGCAATAGCCCATGGAATATGGCATTAATTGATCAAGCAAGTGCTTTCCCACATGGCAGTAAAAAGAAGCATTTGATCCAAGAAGGTTCAATTGTTTTAATGGACTGCGGCTGTAATGTTCATGGTTATCAATCAGATATCAGCCGAACATTTGTTGTAGGTGAGCCATCAAAGCGTCAACGTGATATTTGGCAAACGGTACGTACAGGACAAAAAATAGCGTTTGAGCAAGCCCAAATAGGATCTGCTGCCGGTTTAGTTGACGATGCCGTAAGAAAGCATTATCAAGCACAAGGGTTTGGACCTGATTATAAACTACCCGGTTTATCTCACCGAACGGGGCATGGCATAGGTATGGAAGGCCATGAAAGTGTGAATTTTGTTCATGGTGAACAAGAGAAATTAAGAGCAGGCATGTGCTTTTCTAATGAACCCGGTATTTATATTCCAGGAGAATTTGGTGTTCGCCTTGAAGACTGTATTTACATGACAGATAAGGGCCCGCAGTGGTTTACTGTACCGCCCGACTCTCTAGATTCACCCTTAGGCAAAGTGGCTACATTTACTTAGTTGCCCTTTAGGCTTTATTTATAGACTTTGTTGATGATGATACAAAATATAAACAGGGTCATTTTTTGATATATTGATTATTGGAGTTACCATTGCCGCGCATGTAGTGAACACGCTAACTAACATGCGCGAATTATTTTACGCGGTAAAATAATTCCACTACAAGTTCTAACACTCAAGAATTCAGCACTATTAACCTTCTTTAATTCTCCCCTTTTGTATCACCTTTTCACACAACTCCCCCAACTTTATTAAGGCTTGTAATCTATGCCCTTTCGTTGGGTGTGCAAAGCTTAATCTCAGACAATTTGAGAACTTTTTGACCGATGAAAATAATCGGCCAGGAGTAATAATTATCCCTTGAGCAATCGCATCTTTATAAAGTAAGAATGTATCAATCTCTGTTGGCAACTGCACCCAAATAGCTAGACCACCGTCAGGTACAGTAAATGTTGTCGATATTTTCCAGTTATCTGCAATCGCATCAGTTAACTGATCTCTTTGCTTAAGCAGTACTTTACGGTATTGATGCAAGTGCCGTTCGAAATGCCCTTCGGCCAAAAAACTCGACAAGCCATATTGAATGGCTTGACTCGTCGATAATTGATAAACCAATTTCATGTGGACTATTTTGTTTAAGTGCTTACCCGCTACAATCCACCCAAGTCGTAAATCTCTTGATAATGACTTTGAAAAAGAGCTACATAAGATAAAATTACCCTGCGTATCATAATTTTTAAGCGACTCGACTTTAGAATGAAAGCCAAGGTCGCCATAGATATCGTCTTCTATTATGATGATATTTTTTTCTGTCGCAAGGGCTGCTATTTTACGTTTTTCTTTTGTTGGTATCAGTGCCCCCGTGGGTGTAGCAAAATTTGCGGTTAGCACACAGGCTTTTATATCCCATTTTTTTGTCGCTTCCTCAAGCGAATCAGCGGTTAAACCAATAGTGTAAGAAGTTGGCAGCTCAAGCACTTTTAATTTAAGTTGTTGTAATAACTGTAATACACCATAAAAAGCAGGGCTCTCTATCGCAACAATATCACCGGGTTCGCACGTTGCAGTTAACGCCAAAAACAAACTATTTTGACACCCTGAAGTAATGCATATTTCCTGTTCTGAAATATGAAGATCACGCCTTCTATAATGCTCACTAATTTGATGCCTTAATGGCAAATATCCGGTGGGTTCGCAATAATATAACGCATTATTTTGTGGATTCTTTCGTAACGCACGGCTGATATGTCGGTTCAATAACAATAAATGGTTTGGTGGTTTAGTAATGTCTAAGTTTATTGGCGCTATATCAAAAGCTGCCGTTCTTTCCATAATTTCATAAAAAATTTCAGGTACATCAACCAGTTTGGGTTTGTCGATTTGAGTTAGCCCTTGACTGATCTGTTGTTGAGGTTTAACGGCTGAAACGTAATAACCTGACTTTGTTTTAACAAAAACAATACCTCTTGCTTCTAAGGTGTGAAGGGCTTTTTGAACTGATATTTTTGAAACACTGTAAATACTTGCCAGATCACGAATAGAAGGCAGCTTTTCATTACATCGCCATTTGTTGTCTTCTATTTGCCGCATTAATTTATGAGCTAACTGTTCATATTTAAATTGTCTCATCTTATACCTCAGCCAATCAATCTGTACCTATTGTAATTTATTATACTGTATCTATAAATGACAGATTAACAATTTAAACTTCCCGCAATGTAAATCCTTACTGGGGAAACCAAATGAAATCATCAGACTTATTAGAAAAAAACCTCATTTTTAAAACCTCTGCCGTTGACGATAGAATTTATCTTCGCGAGCAGAAAGGTAAATATCAGCTGATCAGACGTAGTTTAAGCGGAGTCTTAATTTTACTTTTTGCCCTTGTTCCTTTTATTAAATTTAATGGTGTTCAAGCTGTATATTTTGATCTTCAGCAACAACAGGTGCATTTATTTTCACTGACTTTATTTCCACAGGATTTAGTGATTATGAGTTTGTTTTTCATTCTCGCTGCTTTTCTATTATTTTATGTCACACAATTTTATGGGCGCGTATGGTGTGGTTTCACCTGCCCCCAAACGGTTTGGATGCTGTTATTTAATTGGATAGCAAGAAGAGTTGAGGGTACTCATAACCAAAGTAAATCATTAAATGCGCAGCCAATGAGCTTAGCTAAGATTATAAAAAAAAGTATCAAGCATATTCTTTGGGGGAGTATTTCATTATTTACTGCCTTAATTTTTGTGTCATATTTCGTGACTGTTGATCAACTTTACTTCCCGTTCTTTACCTTTAACGCATCAGAAATCACCGTATATTGGGTGGTTTTCTTTGCCGTTTGTACTTATATCAATGCTGGTTGGATAAAAGAAAAGATGTGTCAGCATATGTGTCCTTACTCGCGCATTCAATCGGCGATGTTCGATCAATCAACCAAGATGGTCAGCTACGATAATATACGTGGTGAAAGCCGAGGAGCTAGAAAACGCTCGGAGCCTAAAACTGAGGCTATGGGCGATTGTGTTGACTGTAACCTGTGCGTTCAAGTCTGCCCCGTAGGCATCGACATTAGAGATGGATTGCAATACGAATGTATAAACTGCGGCCTGTGTGTTGATGCTTGTGATATGACCATGGACAAGTTCAATTATCAAAAAGGGCTTATCGCTTTTACTCATGAACAGCCCGCTAAAAACAGTTGGAAACGGCATTTAGGCTATGGCAGTTTTGTGTCAGTAACACTACTAACAATACTGGTATGGACAACAACTTGGCAAAGTTTTGATGTAAACATTATAAGAGATAGGCAATCGCTTTATCGTGTTAATCAGCAAGGTAATAATGAAAATACTTTTCTTTTCAAAATTAGAAATAAATCTACTCAAATAAAAAATTATGAAATTAAAATAAGTGATTTACCAAATGGAAAAATAACAGGTTCATCAAAAGTTAAAGTGCAACCAGGTGAGTTAACGGTATATTCGATTACTGTCGCGGTTGATAAACCATTGCTGAATACCAGAAGTAACGTGAATTTTACGATTATTGATGTCAATAATAACGATAGTATTCGTAAGAAAAGCTCATTTTATAGTGGCAATGAAGGTTGGTAGTAAGCTTAACAATGCACTGATTAGTCTGTAATTAGTGCACTTTTATCTAATAACCCTTTTTATAGTGGCACTTACTGTTACCATGGACATCTTTAAACTCATTGCTGCTTGTCATACTTTTAAACTCGCAACTCTTAAAATAATATGTGAATCGTCCAACAACATATTTTCAAATATTTTTTGATAATGTTTCAATTGTTACGCTGTTTATTTTCGTTAAATCAACGTTTATTATGTCATTTGATCTCTACACACCTGAACCAAATTAAGGAATACACATGAAAGCCATTGGTTATAAAAAATCTTTACCGATTAATGAAGCAGATGCATTAGTTAATATTGAGTTGCCTCAGCCGATAGCATTGGGTCGAGATATTTTAGTAAAAATTAACGCCATTGCGGTTAATCCCGTAGATTATAAAATCAGACAAAATAAGATGCCTGAAAATGGTGAGTATAGCGTTCTGGGTTGGGATGGCGTTGGTGAAGTAGTCGCTCTAGGTGAGAAAGCGACTAAATTTAGATTGGGTGATAAAGTTTATTATGCCGGTGATCTTAACCGTCAAGGAAGCAATGCAGAATACCAGTTAGTTGATGAACGTATCGTTGGGCATAAACCCAAAAGCTTAACTGATGCAGAGGCTGCGGCATTACCTTTAACGGCAATTACTGCATGGGAACTTTTATTTGAGCATTTATCAATTAAAAAGCAGCGTTCAGGCTCAACAGGAAAATCAACAGAAGTTATTTTAGTGGTGGGTGCCGCTGGTGGTGTAGGTTCAATTTTAGTGCAACTAGCAAAAGCCATTACGGGTGCAACCATTATTGCGACGGCATCACGTGAAAGTTCACAAAAATGGGTGAAAGATTTAGGTGCTGATTTTGTTGTTGATCATACAAAAGCGCTACAACCACAAATAAATGAGTTAATTTCCAAAGGAGAAATTAGGCAAGTGACTCATGTTGCTAGTCTAAATAGTACGGATTCATACTTTGATGACTATATTGATTTATTAGTTCCTTTTGGAAAAATAGCGATGATTGATGATCCAAAAAGTATTGATGTTATGAAAATGAAATTTAAAAGCTTGTCTCTACATATTGAATTTATGTTTGCACGGTCAATGTTCAATGCCAAAGACATTGAAGAGCAAAGCCATTTATTAAACACTATTGCCAACTTAATTGATCAAGGTGATATAAAAACAACAATAGGTAAAAATTTAGGTACCATCAATGCTGAGAATTTAAAAGCGGCACATCAAGAGCTTGAATCTGGGCGTTCGATAGGAAAAATAGTTTTAGAAGGTTTTTAACGTTAAGAAATAAACACGGTATAAATAAATTATACCGTGAGTTTTATTATCAGCTACTTCGTTGTTATTACGCGTTTAACGAAGTATTACGTCTGGCAATGAACAAAAAAAATTATTGTGTAGTGCTTAGCGAACTAAACACTTTATATCATTAAATTACTTGCGCTTTAAAAGTCTTTTTCTATTCATGAGTAAAACAGCAAATATAAACAGGATAAAAGAACTTGGCTCGGGTACAGTCGTTGGTTCTTGTGTATTTGATGCAATAAATGGATAAAGAAATTGGCGCGTACCATACTCATCATTCGTTAGCAGATTTGGATTACCTAATGGGTTTCCTACTGAAATCCCCAAGCCATTAGACTCCATAAGCAGATCAACACCTGACACAGGTGTCGCATTCCCTATATTGTATACCGACAATGATGAAGATTTAGGGTCGTACACATCAACCAAACTTGCCCACGAATTATTTAATGTATTTACAGGGTCATTAGGATTAAAGTTATCATCAATAAAAGAACTGCTGATATTACTTTCTGCATCACACAGCCCTAATCCATGTCCAATCTCATGCATAAGTAACCTTGAAAAAACATCTAGGGTATATACCGCATTACTATTGTTATTGAGGTAGATATCAACGCCAGATATAGATTTTGCTTGATAGTTAGTTGTACCTGAGGTGAGCGTAGCTAATGTAAAATTTGTACTTATCCATGTTTCTCCTTGATTACGGTTATTACCTGGATCCCAAAAGTAAACATCGTTTACACCAAACAAATCAATTTATGCACCCACTATATTTGACCCGCCTGCAAGTATCCCTTGAACGTTTGATGAAAAATATGAGACAAACGATAAATCTGAATCTAGCCCAGAAACAGGGTCAACGGATGACCAAACATCAAATGCTCCTTGTACCGCATTAGTGAAATCTTGCTCACTAGGAAGTAAATTCCAAGAAAAAAAATCTCGATAGGCAGACATTGAACCGCCCTGCAACGAGTATATTAAACCACCATCAGAGAACGTTCACCGATGCCCGATATATCAAAATAATCAGCATTCCAACAACTGCCGACATCGAGTGTATGACTACCCGAAATTACGCCCGCATTTACAAATGGCGCAACACCACGAATAATAATGGCTACAAGTTTTTTGGTCATTCCCTTCATTTTTAATTTCTTAATCCATATGAGGAGAACAATAATTTACAAGGTTATATCTACTATAATATTCATCAATACTACGTTGACGATTAATACATCTAATAGTGTTTATTTTAACAAACGACCTTCGTATTAATAGGAGGAGAAGCACTCACTATATCGCTCCAAAAGTGTGTTTACTGAGTATTAACATTTAACGATTATTATATTTCTCAGGCTTTATTTAGCAATATTATATTGCAGGATATAATGACATAACCAATAAGAATGCCATGCTAATATTAAAAACCCTCAATCGCTTTCGATCAGTCAAAAGTACTTGTATTTTTTGCCCTAAAACTACCCAAGAACTTATACACGGTAGGTTTATTAGGCCAAAAACAATGGCCACAAACAACACAGAAAAAAAGCTCTTTGATGGTGCATAAAGGCTTATAGAAGTAAGCGCCATTGTCCATGCTTTGGGGTTAACCCATTGAAATAAAGCGGCCTGAATAAAGGTAAAAGGTGTAGCTCTTGAAGCCCCTTGCTCAAAACTACCTTTTGAACGTGCTATTTTAAAAGCCAGATACAGTAAATAAATAATACTGATGACTTTTAATATTTGATAACTCAATGGAAAGCTGTCAAATAATTTAATAACGCCCAGGCCGACTAAAGTAATCATCAAGGTAAACCCAACACCAACTCCTAGCAGATGAGGGATCGTTTTTTTAAAACCAAAATTTGCGCCTGAATTCATCAGCATCAAGTTATTTGGACCTGGCGTTATAGAAGACACGAACGCAAAAATAGTTAAGGCTGATAATATTTCAAAATTCAAAGTCAGTTTGCTCTTTATTTTTTACAATATGGAATAAAAGTTCAAGCATAAG
Source organism: Colwellia sp. MB02u-14 (assembly GCF_014076915.1). Classification (NCBI taxonomy): domain Bacteria; kingdom Pseudomonadati; phylum Pseudomonadota; class Gammaproteobacteria; order Alteromonadales; family Colwelliaceae; genus Colwellia; species Colwellia sp. MB02u-14. The sequence continues at coordinate 42,657 of NZ_JACGUX010000006.1, read as the reverse complement.
TCTCATACACTATTTTATGCAGGATTTTTAGGTGTGGTATAACAAGTTGATGCGATGAGCACTCACATAGCTATACATTATTATAGAGGTGATAGCAGTTAAAGACGATTTTTAGGTTATTTAATATTTTATCTTTCAAAAAAGAAAGGGAAGGTAATAAATCATTAATGTTGAAGTAGATACGTAGAGGATTTTATCTATAACGCATAGGTAAGAGAATGTACAAAGTACATTCGACTTACCTATTTGTTATATATTATCGCTTAAACAGCAACAACTTTATTTGCACATGGTCCTTTCTGACCTTGTCCAACTTCAAACTCAACAGCTTGACCGTCAGCCAATGTAGCGTATTCACCGCCAGATTGGATTTCTGAATGATGTACAAACAAATCTTTACTGCCGTCTTCTGGAGTAATAAATCCGAAACCTTTATCTGCATTAAACCACTTAACTATACCTTTACTCATAACACTCTCTTTTCATTGGTGAAAAATATAAACCTAACTCGCTATCACCATGACGAGTTAGAATTTGAATCTTACTGATCCAATCTATATAAATAATTATAGACTGTATTAATAATTAACGATGCATGCCACCTTTCTTTTTCATACTGACTACTTTTCGTGCTATATCAAGTAATTCAGGTGAAACATCATCAGCCCCGTCTTTTATTAACTTACTTACATCACCCGATGAAAAGAATGAACCACGCTCAGCCTTTACGCCCAATGATCTAACAAAATCTTTCGTTTTACCTGTACTACCTGTATCAATATACTTAAAAAGTATTTGTTCATTAAAGCTCTGAGGCTCTTGTTTCAAGGTAGTGATTTTATTGGTAAGTGACTCTATTTCCGACGTTAACATTTCAATTAACTCGTCAATATCTGAATATGGTTTCATTAAATTATTTAACTCTTCTGCTATTATCTGACAATGCCACAAGGCAATCACTTTACGGGAGAAGCAAGTCAGTCATAACTAGCATGCTTAAAAAATTATTATACAGTGAATGAACCCGAGTAAATAGTCTCTATTGTAAAAGGTAAGCGTTAATAGCAAACAATTATGACATTTACGTTTATTGAGTCACCACTAACCACAAATAACACTTAACTAAAGTTTACTTATCTTCATACCGTTTAATAATATAACTTACTGGCTGTAAATAGTTTTATTGAAAATTACCCTCACCATATTTAACAAGTTAAAGCGACGCGCTACTAAAACTTAACGATCAAAGATATTTCTAAAAAGCACAACCTAATCATTTTTTTTGATTAAACTATACAATTTATTGCACTTGATTGTTTATTTCTTAAGCTTATAATTTCAGTAATTATTATAAAACAACCTCAGTAACAATGAAAAAAACAGACCCAAACAATATAAACATCTATCTTTTGATTTTTTTGCTATTAAGCCTATTTATTTCCGCTTTAGTGATTGCATCAACAGCCAACCCAGAAGTGAAAACTAAAGCAGTTTTTGAACAAATAGAATCTGCATTATTAACATTAAAAAGTAAAAATGAGTTTACTAAAAGCAATGTCAAAGGGGTGTTAACTCAATACCTTCTTCCTGAAGTGGATGTTCAATATTTTAGCTATAAAGTGCTTAACCAAAACCTTCCAAAAATATCAGCAGAGCTTAGAACAGAATTTATTACTGAATTATCGAATCAATTAATCAATACGTATAGCAATTTGTTAAGTAAATATAATGGTGAGTCAATCGATATAGGCACAAGTTCGATATCAAAAAGTGGCAAAATATCTATGGTCAACATAACGATTACCGGTGAAAAAAAAGTCAACAAAGCCGTTGTAAAATTACTAATGTCTAAGGAAGGGAATTGGCAATTTTTTGATATTATTATTGAAGGTATTAGCTTGTTAGATGCAAAGCAAAAAGAAATAAATTCAAGCTTTAACAAACTAGGTATTGAAGGTACCTTAGCACATCTAAAAAACATCAATCAAAGAAGTTTTACTTCTTCATAGATAAATCAAAACAGTATAATATTTCAAATGGAATGGTTAAATCAAACGGATAATTTAAAAGCAATTACATTAGTACTTACCAATAAAAAATTTGTTATCGCTTCATTGTTTATTTTCATTTTTTATATGATTAAACACCTCATTGTAAAAATCATAAAAGCAAAATCGACACAAGATAAAAGACTACAGATTAATATCGTCAATAATATATTTACCATATTAATGATCGTAATGGTTTTTAATATATGGTCTGGCGAAATTCAAAAGTTTGCTTTTTCTATTGCCGCTTTTATCGTTGCAATTGTCTTAGCAACCAGAGAATTTATTCAATGTTTTATTGGCTTTGTTTATTTACTCTCTAGTCGACCATTTCGTATTGGTGACTGGGTGCAAGTAGGTAATAACTATGGAGAGGTTCATTCAACAGATTGGGCAAAGCTGACACTTTTAGAAGTTAATATAGATGATTATCAATATTCAGGTAAAACGTTATGCAATGCATCATTTTACCATTGTGCGTGATGACAGTGTTAATCCCTTTAAGTTTATTGATGAACGGTATAAAAATGCCAGCACTTACTGCAATGATTTCAACGAAGTTGCTGTTCGTTATAATCAACTCATTGAAAATCGATTAGATATTCCAATCGCGGGACCTGAGCGACACATTCAAGTAGCAACGTCTGAAATTGGCAACACACAAATATTCTTTACAATATTTTGTCCGACAGAAATAGCACTAGAAATAGAACACAAGCTCACTGCTGACTTTATGAAGTTATGGTTTGAACATAAAACGGTTTCATCGTCAACGTTAACGTAGACTTTAATATTTTTCATAATAAAGTTCACTCAGCAACCAATTGTTGAGTCACTGAGTAAACTTTAATTTATGCTGTTTCAGGAGCTTATGATTTATAATTTTTTTGATCGTTATTCAATAAAGTAATAGTACCATCAAGATGTACATCGCGTTGTGGGAAAGCGACAACAATTCTATGCTCTTCAAATAACTCATCTAATCGAAAACGAATATTACTTCTCGTTACTCTTAAAGCGGCTTCACCACTCGAGTTAATCCAAAAATTGACGTAGAATATTAATGAGTTATCGCCAAAGTCTTCAAAAACCACCACCGGCATAGGGTCAGTTAAAACTTCTTTTTGTGCCAGTGTTGCTTCTAAAATCAAGTCAGCGACGGTTCTAGCACGCGTACCATAAGCAACGCCCACTGATACACTTGTTCTCACTAAACTATCTCGAAGTGTCCAATTAACTACCGTATTTTCAAGTAACTTACTGTTAGGAATAAGTAAATGAACACCGTCTACCCTTCTGATACGTGTTGAACGCGTGTTAATTTCTTCTACAACACCTTTGGCATTTTCTACTTCTAAAAAATCACCTATCTTAATTGGTCGTTCCCACATTAAGATCCAGCCACTTATAAAGTTGTTAATAATGTTTTGTGCGCCAAAACCAAAACCAATCGCAATAGCTCCTGATAAAAAGGCAAAAGCGGTGATAGGTACATTAATCAGATCTAATGTGGTAATTAACATTATAACAATCGCTATAACATAAAAAACACGCTGCAATAAATGTATAATATTAGGATCTGTTTTACTTGTCGTTAAACGCCGCGTTACCGACCTAACGCTCCATTTTGTTAGTGACAAGCCAAGAAAAATAATAAGCGGGATTAATAATAATCCCCCTAATGTAACAGGTTGCTCAGCAACAGTAATAACCGTCGTAGATAAAATCGCTTTTATTTGTGAAAAATCCATAAAATCCCTTAAGTTAGCCAACTTTTATTTTGACCCTAAAAACACTTTAGAAGGGTCAACAAGAAACCGCTTACCAAGTGCTTCACGCCCTAACAACATTAAATAACTCATATCAGAGCGATCCGTTAACGTTATTTCAATTAACCAATTTTCTTCACCTAATACAATAGGCGTTTCAATAACATAACGCTCCTCAGACGTGCCGTTAGACGATTTAACTTTACGCATATCACTAATCGGGGCAGTACATTGCATCATAGTATCAACGTTATGCACATCAGGGTGAAGGTCAAAGATGACACTATGCACACCATCAATAATTGATTTCTTGATATTATCTACATGTAATGAAGAGGTTTTTGCCCCCGTATCTACCCGTACTTGTAAATCGTCAATCGCCAACTCAGGTAAACCGATTGACTCTAAACGCCCAATAATGACTTTACTCCCCTTTTTCATACACGCTCCTAACTCTCGTCGTTTTCAGGTAAAAATTGCTCTTGTACATTTTCGATATGCTCAGCAATTTCTTCGTCGTCTTCGCTGAAATATGCCACATGAAACATCGCTTCACCCTCTTGTACTAAGGGGATATTTTGTTTACCAATCAAAATACCTGAGCGTGTCGCTTTCACCGAGTCAAATATCGCCCCATAAGGGCTACCGATTTCCGCCATCACTTGCCCTTTCGTTATTTGGTCACCCAAGTTCACAATATTATGGACAATACCGCTCGCATTTGCCCGTATCCATTGACTGCCATTGGCAATAAAGGGCACCAGTTTTTTCTTCTTGCTACGGGCAACTTTTCTAATCATGCCTAAATGCTGTAAGACATTTAAAATACCTTTCATGCCCGCTCGAATTGAAAACTCATCAAAACGCAGTGCTTCACCCGCCTCATACAATAATATTTTCGTGTTGTTTTTAACCGCAGATTCTCTTAACGAGCCATCCACCAAAGTGGAATTCAACACCACCGGCACACCAAACACTTCCGCTAACGCTTTTGTGTCGGTATCAGACATATCTGCTCTAATTTGCGGGAGGTTTGAGCGGTGAATTGCCCCCGTGTGTAAATCAATACCGTAATCACAATGCTTGACAATTTCATTAAGAAAAATATGCGCAACACGTCCTGCTAAAGAGCCTTTAGCCGAGCCTGGAAAACAACGGTTTAAATCACGGCGGTCAGGCATATAACGGCTTTGATTCACCACGCCATACACATTAACCATCGGCACAGCAATCAGTGTACCTCGGGTGATTTTCAGTTTATTTTCATGAATTAAACGGCGAATGATTTCTATGCCGTTTAATTCGTCGCCATGTACCGCCGCGCTAATAAAAATAGTCGGTCCTGGCTTTTTAGCGCGAATGATATGAACCGGTAATGAAACATCGGCATCGGTATATAATTTAGCGACCGGTAAGTCTATTTTACGCTGCTCACCGGGTAAGATGTCGAACTCGCCAATACGTAATATGTCCATGAAATTCTCTTTAATTAACCGTTACCACGTGTTTTTGTGCTGTTTGGTTTGGCATGTTTTTCTAAAAACTCAAACACCATGCCAGCTACATTTTTACCTGTCGCCTTTTCAATGCCTTCTAAACCAGGCGATGAATTAACTTCCATCACCATAGGGCCATTTTGCGAGCGCAATAAATCAACACCACACATGTTTAACCCCATCGCTTTTGCAGCACTCACGGCGGTTTCTCGCTCCGCTTTCGATAACTTAACCACTTCAGCAGAGCCACCACGGTGTAAGTTAGAGCGAAATTCACCTTCTGCGCCTTGGCGTTTCATCGCTGCCACCACTTTGCCACCAATCACTAAACAACGAATGTCTGCACCGCCCGCTTCTTTAATAAACTCTTGAACCAAAATGTTTGCATTTAAGCCCATGAACGCTTCAATAATCGCTTCTGCTGATTTAGCCGTATCGGCCAAAACCACGCCAATGCCTTGAGTGCCTTCAAGTAATTTAATAACAACAGGGGCACCCCCTACATTCTTAATCAAATCTTTTGCGTTATCAGGCTTACTCGCAAAACCCGTGCGTGGCAAACCCAAACCTTTGCGTGACAATAATTGTAATGAACGTAATTTGTCGCGTGAACGGCTAATTGCCACTGACTCGTTAATGTTGAACGTACCCATCATTTCAAATTGTCTTGCCACAGCCGTTCCATAAAAGGTCACCGAAGCGCCAATACGCGGGATTATTGCATCATATTTAGGCAGCTCTTTGCCTTTATAACGAACCGTAGAGTGCGTACTCGTAATGTCCATATAGCAATGTAGCGTGTCAATAATATCAACTTGATGCCCCATCGCTTCGCCCGCTTCTTTTAAGCGGCGTGTCGAATAAAGGTTTTTGTTTCTAGACAAAATAGCAACTTTCATAATAAGTCCTTTAGTGTTCACTTTATTTAGTATTGAAAAGTGAGTTAATAAGTAAAATCAAGTGTATAGTCAGTTTATTAAATAATAAAGCGCTATAATTTGATGCGTTCAATGAAAATAAGTGATTGGTTTATTTGTAAAATTTTTATCGTATAATATTTTAGGTCATTATTTGAATAAAGAATGGCTAAAAATATTTTTAAGTTAACACAGACGTTATATTTTATTTTGTTTTCTAGTTGAGAACAGTTTTATGATTTTATCAGTGTAAAGACCGTGCAGAAAATGATGGTAAGCTTGATTTATTGTCTAGTTATTTAACTATATTAGTAGTATTTAAAGGTAAAAAAGATAGCTATTTAATAAACCTGAGAATTGAGTCTTGTTTACACAATAAAACCAAATAAAATTTTTGATTGCAAAAGAATATGAGACCCATGTAAAGTCAGATTATTTTATTTCTAGCGAGTTGTTAAATAAAATGAGTAGCTCAAATTAAAAAACCACTAATTATATAAGGGGCTAATTAATTTGAGTTACTTAGGCAGACATATAATAAAGTTACTGTTATTCGCCTTTAGGTAGTACTTTGATTGGCTTGTAGTACCCTTCTTTTAGTTCGTCATTCACGCAATCTAATAGATACGTTTTCATATCGCCTTCAGCGACTTCATCTTCAACGGCATATTCTTTACATTGAATTAAAAGACTCGCTACATAGTCATTAGGCGCATCCATTAAAGCCATTTCAGTTTCTTCGCTGTGCGCTGATAAACTTGACATTAAGGTTAATAAGGCGACAGCTAAAATTATTTTTTTCATAAATGTTCTCATTACATTAAAATTACTTACATATCCCAATAGTCACTTAATGAATTAAGCTGACGGTCAAGAAACCTTTTTTCATTTAAGAGATCTAATTTTTCTTTAATTAAATATTTTTGTTTCGCTATGTTACTTATCTCTTTCTTGTTAGCAGAGCCATTCGATATTTCAAAACCAGTGATGCTAGTATTGAAATTCGAGTTACTACCTATGCCCGCATTCTCACATGTATCAATATTCATTTTTCACCTTCAAAAAAATCATAATTAGATTCTGACTGGATAATGTTCCACAATTTAAAATTTGAAAAGCAAAATATTTTCGTTTAACTAATCAATTTTTTTTATCAAACAATCAGGATAGACAACACTTTAAATAAATATCGAAAGGAATAAGGAGAAAACAATAAATTAAGAGCGGACAATAAAAATAAAGTATTTAAAAACATAATGATAAATATATAAGGAGCAATTTAACTTCTTATATCAAATACATCAGTCCCCCCAGCAACGGCAAAAAATTAAAATGAGAAGACAATAAGTACAAACATCATTCTTCTTAGCACCGGGGGAGTTCTCTATATTTATATCTAAAAAAGTGTAAAGATTTTTTATTAAAGCACATAACGTTTTACAGCAGTAATAACGTACCACAACCAAGAAAGGCTATGAAACCAAATATATCAGTTACTGTTGTTAAAATTACAGCGCCAGATAATGCAGGGTCGATATTAAATTTATTTAATATCCAAGGGATCCATACCCCCGATAACGAAGCAACCAGAATATTGCCTAAAATAGCGATACAAATCGTGACAGATAACATTGGATTATTAAACCAGTAAAAAGTAATGATACCTATTACAGTTGCCCATAACATACCGTTAATGGCTCCAACCTTAAGTTCTTTTTTAACAATAGCTCGTCTATTAGCATCACTGATTTGGCCTAATGCAAGTCCTCTTATTATCAGCGTTAATGTCTGACTTCCAGAAATTCCTCCCATTGATGCAACAACAGGCATAAGCACAGCAAGTGCAACTACTTGCTGTAAAGTCGCTTCAAACAACCCAATAAACCAAGAAGCTAAAAAGGCGGTAACCAAATTAATCCCTAGCCAAATTGCTCGGTTTTTACTACTTAACCAGACACTGGCAAATAAATCTTCTTCATCACTCAAGCCTGCAGATTGCATTAACTGATTATCTTTTTGCTGATCTTTGTATTTATAAGCAGAATGTAAATCTAAACGCCCTGTTAAACAGCCGTTTTCGTCAACAATAGGAAGCGCCGACTTCCCTGACAAAATAACTTCATCTATCGATTCGTCTAAGCCTTTACTGGCTTCTATACATTGAACGTCTTGATAGAGGACATCTGACAATGGCAGTTCATCATCTAAAAGTAGCAGTTTATTAATAGGGATTTCACCCAATAATTTCGCATTATGATCAACAACGTAAATAACGTCAGTTAACGGTAATAGTTTTTTTGAACACACTTTTTTCGCTGCAGCTACTTTTAATTTTTGTGAAATTCTTTTTTCATCAAAACTTTGCCAGCGCCCTACTTCATCTTCAGAATAATCTTGAGCCTTTTTTAAGTACTCTCTTTGTTTAGCTGTCATTTTTGTAACAGCGTATTCAATAAAACGGTCGCTTAAGTCTTCAGTAAGTTCTAATAAACTATTGGCATCTAATTTATCAAAGAGTGGAAAACATGCATCATCGTCCATGACATTCAAAATCATTTGACGAGATTCATTTTTCATTTCTAGAAAAATGTTTTGCTGGTAATCAGCGCTAAAAAGATCCCAAAGACTTAACCGTGGTTTAATGGGGAAAGCTTCCAGAAGAATAGCGACATGCTCTGGCATTAACGTGCTTTCAATTTCGACAGCTAATTCATTTAAGCGTTGTTCATCCGCTAATAATGCTTCAATTTTTTCAATATAAATAGGTAGTAGTTCTAGCGACATTTTATCTCCAAATAAAAACATCAACAAATTTTTTGAATTAAACCAAATAAAATTTTGCGTTTTATTTTATAGGTTACTTAACTGTAGAATCGCATTATTCTCTAATCATTAAACTAGAAAACTGATGAAAATGCCAAAATTACAGCCTTTTGCTATAAAGACGCAAAAGTTTTCATTTTATTCTAAATTGTGGCGATTACTGTTTAAAAAGCGCCAATGGCAGCTTATAGAAGATTGGCATTATAACTTACCTAACAAGAGAATCATTATTATTCCTAAGGGATTTATTTTTGATGGAAGTTCGTACCCAGCGATAGTCTGGCTATTTTTCTCACCTACAGGATTATTATTAATCTCTGTTATCTTGCACGACTTTTGCTTTGAGTATGATTATTTTTGGGCTAAGCAAGATGATAAAGTATTTAAATTTAAAGAAGGTTATGGTTTTTTAAAATGGTCGAAACTAATACGTAATGTTGGTATAGAAAGAAACGAATTACTGCTCATTGATTACTTGATATGGATTGTATGTATGGCGTTCGGTTGGATGAATTGGCTAACATTTCAGCGTAAAGATAGGCAAGTGTTATTCCCCAAAAAAAATAACCATTGATGTATTTCACTGGCTATATCAGTACTTATTTTTACTCGATAGGGGTGGGGTAAATGAAGATACTGACATTATGTTTTATGCTTTATGCTTTATGCATGGCGTCATGTAAGTATGAACGTAAGCATAAACCTGTAACAGATTTATGCTTACGTTCCGGTCACATTCATTAATTTATAGGCTAAATAACGGCACTTTGCACGAATATACTACCATTGACGCAGTGAAATGACTTATGTCGGGTTAATTTTATGTATTTTTTCCATAGGAGTTCAACTTTAGTTTGGCCTTCAAGCTGTGCTGTACACATTTTAACAAATTGCTTTTCTACTTGATTTTCTGGTGAACAAATAGCTTGCTCTAGTATTAATAAACGTTTACCTACCTGCGTTAATAATTCAGCTTCGGCAATATTGAAATCTCCAGATTTTCTGAAACCACGTGGAAAGTGTAAGTCGTCGTAAAAGTGTGCTGCAGCTGTAAATCCATGTATTAAAGTCATTTGAGCCTCTATTGACTGGGTTTAGGTTTTAGCGGATTATGCGGCTAAAGGACGGGGCTGTAAAACAAATTATAATTATCGTAAAGATAAGAGATTGCAGTATGGATATTGAGTTAATTAAAACATTTTTAGAGGTTAAAGATTGTCGGCACTTTGGTAAAGCGGCTGAGAATTTATACCTTACTCAAGCAGCGGTTAGTGCCCGAGTTCGTCAATTAGAAAGATACTTCAGCGTTAGTTTGTTTCACCGCACTAGAAATAATATTCAATTAACACCCGCAGGAGAAAAGCTTGTTCCATACGCTGAAAGTCTGCTCAACACCCTAAGAATGGCAAAACAAGATGTGACTTTAACCACGGAGAAAGTAGCGCATATATCTATTGCCGGATCACCAAACACTTGGGATGTTTATATACATGACGCCATTTCAAAAATATATATGAGTCAACCTCATATTAGTTTGATCGCAGAAATATTATCGCGAGAACAACTTACCCGGCAACTCCTTGAGCGCAATTTAGATGTCGCTATTTTATTTGATCCCCCCAAGGTGGATGAGTTAAAAATAGAGTTATTGCATATGTTTAATTTAGTTCCCGTAACGACTTTTAAAAATAAAATAACAACCCCCTCAGAAGTTCAACGTTATATTATGATTGACTGGGGTACGAGCTTTATTCATTGGCATGCAAAAGAAGTCTTTGGCATAACAGTGCCTGTAATTAGAACGAGTACTGCCCGCATTGCACTTGATCTCATGCTGCAATGTGGCGGCAGTGCCTACCTCCCCGATATGCTAGCAAAACCCTTTATAGAACAAGGTAAGTTATTTAACATAAACAACCTGCCAATTTTTGAGCGTGAATTATTTATCGCATTCCATAAAGAAAATGAAAATGAAGAGCGCATTATCGACATTAAAAATATGCTGAGAAAAGAGGCGCCTGAAGCGCCAGTAATCATGAAGCCTACAGTAGTATAAAAGGTTACTGTAAGCATAAAATTAACGTAGTAAATTTAAATAATAATAAGTAAAAATAATTTATCATTAACATAAAAATTTTTTACTTTTATTGGCAGTCAAAAACATAGATTATCATTTTTTATTTCATTATTTTTGGGTAATATAACGATGACTATCAATACTAATTATGAATTATCTGCTTCTGATGACGTTAGTTTTGACGATGACCAGTCTTCAAATGAATTCGATAATGATATTGCTGAATTTGAGCCACATGCCAACACTAACAATGTTAAAAAATCAAAAAACAGTAAAAAATTTAATTTTATTGCAAGAAGAAAGATTGAACAGTTGCATGAGGATCGCCAACTGAGAAAACTCGATCTAAATTACTATGATGAATGGAGCTAATTTAAACAACATTATTTTCACTCACGCGTTAATATTCACGCAAATCAATCATCAATTAATTCGCGTTTAACTCCTTAATATCAATTTTGAAGTGCGATAAAGTTATTATTGGTTAAAACATTCCTCTGGTGTTTTATAGCCAAGTCGCTTTCTTGGTCTTGTATTTAATTTAATAGCGATAATATTTCATCGTTACTAAATTCCCCCCTTTCATTGATGTTCCTTTAACCAAATATTTTCTTATGAAACCGTTTCTATTTTTATTCGTTCCGCGATCCCAAGAGTGATGTGAGTTAACGAAGTAATAAGGGCAGTTCATCGTTTTTATTCAATTGGGTGTCGCATTTAGTCTATGAATTTGGCTTTAATAAAAACTTAAAGTTGACTTGGTAACCATTTATTTTAAATGGTATATATAACACGTCTTGATAAATGACAGAAAATTACTCAGTATGACTTACTGATTATTATCACTAAAGCATAAGGGATTACAATGGTTTTAAGATTTCGCTTTTTATTTTTATTGTTTACTCATTTTTTCAAAAAATTTATTGGAGTCATGGATGAGAACACTTTGGATTTTCGTGTTTTATTTAATGATGTTGATATTAAGAGGATGAGCAGTGATCGATATCTACCCATTATGGACCTTGGTCGAATTAACATTATCCTTCAAGCAGGACTCCTTAAAAAATTCATAAAAAACAAGTGGGTACCAGTGTCTAGGGTGGCAATTATACGTTACAAGTATCCTCTTAAGCTTTTTCAGCAATACACATTAAAATCAAAAATCATATATTGGGATGATGACTGGGTTTGGACTGAACATCGATTTCAAAGAAATGGAAGAACAACGACTATGGGGATAAGCAAAACCACCTTTTTGGGACCTAACGGAATAGTTCCTATATCTGAGGTTATAGAAGCCTATGGGCATCCTGTATCAAAAATTGAAATGCCAACAATTGTAGAGGAACTCATCAATGTTGAGTTAAGTATGAATGTTTAGTCAAAAAACAATGATTAACTTTTACTTTTAAAGAATAGAAGTCACCCGCTAATTATGAATTATACTGTCCTGCTTGGCCGCATTGTTGAAAGTAGCGTTTGTTTTCTAACGTCTGTTCTAAGACTTAAAGCGGTCGTTAACATTAATAGTTCCAAATCATCATATTGATATGCATTTGTATTGGCAAACACAAATCTGGTAATTAATTAAATTTAAATGATTTTTTTGTAGCTAAAAATATTATGACACTGAACGGTCAACAGTTACCGTTCATGAACCAAAATAGCCGATAATACAAGGTAGATAATTGCGTTTCGTAACTGTCAGCTTAAATGGTCCGCTTTCATATCAAAGTGCTCTGTAGAATTGATACTTTTGGTTCATAAAAGTGGTACATCTGTCTTTTCGATGTTTCCAAACAAGTCATCTTTTAAAGTAAAAAACAACTTTAAATTCCCATAAATCCTAAAATGACATATCAACTTTTATATTCTAAAAACTGACAAGAGTATTGATTTCATGTTTTATAGCAAATGGAAAGATAAAGTCATAATCATTGATAAATTTAATGCCCCTTAAAACATACTTAACACCAAACCCGTGTCTAATTAATTTTACTTTTAATCAGCGGATTTTTGAGTTCAAAACTTGTTCTGTCAGATAAATGTAGACGGCTATATAAATGACCGAAGTGTTGGTCAAACATAACCTTTAAGGTGCCATTTTTAATGATTAGCTCTAGTCCTGTATTTAGGTGTTTCGCGAGTTCAGGATTGTTGGGGTTCACATAATAAACCACAGGAAAATTATAACGGAGCATTAATGTCGGCGCTATAGTTAAATCCAATTTTTCCAAATTAGCTTGTTGATATACTTGTTCAATTTCATTGGCTCCTAGAGCTAAATAGTCAAAGTCATTATTCACTAAATATTGAAAAATAGTTTCAAAATCACCAAGCTCAATAGTGTGATATTGATTTGCTTTAAATAAAGCAACATCTGCCCAGCCAGTAGGAATACCTGAACGCATTTTTTTCATCTCATCGTTCTGCTTTATTGCACTAAAACGTGCTAAATCTGTTTTGCGGATGATCAATAGTCGCTGGCCAAGCAAGCCCTGCATTATGGGTTTAGCTATTAAAATCTTGTTTTCTGCATTGAGTTTAGGGTTGCCTTGTACCGTGGCAAAAACATCAAATAATTGCTTGCTAAAAACGCTTGCTTCTTCACTAATTGATAGCTTACGTTCATCGATATCAATACTTGTCTTTACCCCTGCAGCGCTGAGGGCAGCTTGTAGCACTTGTTTTTCGTAAAGTTGTCTTGAGGGGGTTTTATTGCCGTTCCAGAATGATATTTGAAGAGCCTGCGCCGATATGGGTAACAGGAGAGTAAGACAAATCAAGTAATGACGAGTCAAAAAAAATAATTTTTTCAAAGGTAAACCTCTTAAAAATGAATGGAACAATGAAGGACGAGTCAAAGTAGGTATGAACAATGCCCAATGCAGATTAATTTCTTACATCATAATAAATTACTTTGCTTTTTAAAGATAACATATAAGCGTTAACTTTTAATATTAGGCGAACCTGACGATTCCCACTTTAGCTTTTTCAGACGGGGAAGTTTTATCAAAAATACATGCTTAAAAATGACTAATTCCTTACCAAAGTTCTAATTTCTATTGCTCAGAAGTGTGATTACACTTAAAAACTGTCATAAAGTAGATTCAGCACTACCGTTATTTGAATTATTGAAACATAAAAGAGCTGAGGTTGTAATAGACACGTAAATAAATGAAAGAATAATTTTACAACAAGATAAATATCTTTTTTTAGAAAATTTGTTGAGTGTTTACAAGGTTTATACTATCCAGAAAAACGTCAATTTTCGATCCTAAACTAGTCTAAAGTCATAACTGGTGTTAAAATGCAGAATAGTAAGTTCAGCTTTAAACCGCGACAAATAAAGGCATTAACATCAAAAAGCATATTTCAACAAAAAAAACTGTAAATCAAATGCTAACATCTAAATTCCAGACAACTAAAGAGTACTAACCCATGAATACAAAAATATACAAACGCGTACTTATATTGGCTGGAGATTTAATGCACGCAGCTCAGCGAAAAAATCAAACTCGCTTTGATAATTTATATAGTGAATTAAAGCAAGTTTGTGATGATAATGAAAATACAGATAAAGACCATCCTGTGCAATGGGAGACTCTCGCTGATTTTACCGACGATTACACCCTAGCTATTGCTATTTACGAAAAAGCATTAGCTAAAGCTGAAGAAATTAATTCAAAGGATTTTCGTTCATCTATCGGTTTTTCAGTAGCATCACTGCAGGTCGAATTAGGTGAAGAAGAAAATGCTATTGAACATTTAGAGAAAGCTAAAGTCAGCTGTAATAAAATAGCGGATAAAGAACTAAAAGATGAAATTCATGCTTTGTTAGAAGCGTTAAAAAATGCTCAAGAACAATAAGTATAATCTTTGAGTCAGCCCTAGTAAATAAGCATTACCCGCTTTAGAAAGATAGTATCATCCATGTACCTGCCTTAGTTGCATGGATGATTATAAAGACTGTAATGCTACCCTCAATTGGATTAAGTCTTATTGGACTGACATTCAGAGAAAATCCAATAATATATTTACTTTTTTGGAGAAAAATGTCCGCAATAAAATTAAAAGTTTCATGAAAAATGAATTTCCATAGGCTAAGTGTATTGTCGAAGCCATTGGAAAAAAACTGCAATAGTAAGACATACAGTAGGGTTTGATGAATTAAGACCCGGTGGAACAATATCTAGCCCCCTTTAAATGACCGTTGCTGACTGTCCTTTATATGTCGCGATTATAGGTGAGATAGGTATAGCTTCATTGGCAGTAACAACAAGTTTGACGATAAATTTTCTGCGGAAACCTTCAGCAACTAAAGACATTATTGGTAAATTTACTTTGCTAAAAATAGGGAAATCACTCGTTGTTGGTGAAGTTTCTTTATATTCTAAAGGCGATGACAAAGCTGTTGCCTATGTCGTTGGAACATATTCAATACTCTCCCTAAAATAACGCTATTACTGTTAAATAAGAAATATGCCAACATTCATTGTAACGGCCCGTTTAAGGGCACTTCAACTTCAGTAAAAGCGATTTCATAAAATATGGGAATAATCTGTAATGGTCTGCCCCCTAAAAGCTTAGTTTACAACCTACCCACCGGTCGGTTAGAATGAATAACACCTAATAATTAAAAGCATTAATATGAGAGACGCCGAACTAACTCGTCAGAAAATACTTGAGATAAGTGCTGATGAAATTCATAAAAAGGGTTTCATCGCAACCAGCTTGTCTTGTATTTTAGTACGCTGTGAGGTTTCAAAAGGTGCTTTATACCATCATTTTAAAAATAAAATGGAGTTGGGTTACGCTGTTTTTGAAGAAATTTATACCCCCATGTTTTTAGAGTTATGGCAACCATCCGTAGAAGTAGATGACCCTATTGAAGGGTTGTGTGCCTTTTTTACCGCTATGTATAAAGAGTCGAGCTGCGACGAAATCGTTTGTGGTTGCCCTTTAAACAACCTTTGCCAAGAAATGTCTGCTGTAGATGAAGGGTTTCGTTTACGTATTTTAAATATGCAACAACAACTTAATCAGCTTATTGCGATTAACTTACAGCGTGTCGCTAGCCAGCTTCGTGACGATATCGATTTTAGCCAAGTCGCTTATTTCATTGTTTCAACTTTTCATGGTTCTTCTAGCTTAAGTAAAAGTTCCAAAAATAAAGATCTCTTTGAGAAAGTGATAAAAGAACTCTGCAGCTATATCAAAAACCTTCGCAAACACTAAGTTACTTATTTCATTTTTTTATGACTACTTTCTATAGATATAGCAAATAGTCATAAAAAATATCAATTGATTATTTACATACCGCATGGTCGGTATGTATAATACCAACATAAATAAAGAATGACCTCAGCAATGACTAAACACTCTCTTAAACGGACAGAAAAATGAAACACATATTTGTATTTATCACTATATTATTTACTACTTTGCTAATGAGCTTTTCTAGCAATGCATACAGTATTGAAAACTCCCCATACACCGTCATTGCTGAAACAGGACAACGATTATTTTCACGTATTGAGAAAGATCAAGAGTCGCTTAAAAAATTTCCTGAACTCATGCGTAATATTGTTGAAGAAGAATTAATGCCATCAATAGACTACAAATACGCAGCCTTTAAAGTTTTAGGAAAAAATTTAAGAAAGATGACAAGTGATCAGCGTGAAAAATTTGTCGTTTCTATGCGCAGTTATTTAGTAAGAACTTATGCTATAGCGTTGAAACAATATAAAGATCAGGACGTTTCTTTCGAGTCACATAAACCAACAAATGGGGCGAGAATTGTCGGCGTGAATTCAATTATTAGCGATACTAATGCGCCTGAAATTAACATTACTTTCCAAATGCGCCAAGATAGGAACACCAGCCAATGGAAAGCATATGACATGATCATCGAAGGTATTTCGCTGCTAAGCAGTAAGGAAGCTGAAATTAGTCAACGAATCCAGAAGAGCGGAATAGACCAAGTGACTTTAGAGCTTGCTTCTTTTAATCATTAACTAAAGTCTCTTATTCTGTCATCAAGCGATGCTAAAACATTCAATATTATTATCGATGTATATACCCATTCAACTTGAAGATAATAGTTATTCTATTGTCGAAATCAATAACGTGGTATAAAGCGTTTGTAAACCAGCCCCTTGGGGGGGAACTGAACAAAACATACTCGTCGTTACATTTTGTTAAGGGAATAACCCTTAACAAAAAAGTGAGTCTTGATTATGATTCGCTCAATTTCCCTTAAACGAGGATCATCGAGTGGAACGGGTACAAGTAATTTTAGTATAAATGACGGTCATAAATTTTTTTCTTACGCGCCACGGCGAAACACAGTGGAATAAAGTAGGTAAGTTTCAAGGACAATTTGATAGCCCATTAACAGAAAAAGGCTATCGGCAAGCGCGTGCTATAGCTGCACAACTCAATACTCATAATGTAGGACATATTGTCAGCTCTTCATTGCCAAGAGCAGAGAAAACCGCTGAAATTTGTCAAGCCATACTGAACACATCACTTACCCGAACATCCGCATTAATAGAGCGTAACTTTGGTGATTGGCAAGGCAAGCATATTAGCGAAGTAAAACCAGACAAAAATTTCCAAGCTATCTTTCATCAAGTAAACACTGTTGCGCCCCCTAATGGTGAATCAGGTATCGACTGCGCGAGACGATTTCAGCAGGCTTTAATTGATATTTCAAATACGGTTCAAGCTGACAATAATTTTCAAAAAATTGGAATGAAAAATCTCGCTAGCACAGCTATTGATAATATTTTAATCGTTAGCCATGGTGATATATTACGTTGTTTTTTATCCTTAATGGTTGATGATTTTTCTGATGAACACGCGATAAACACACATAAAAAAGCGTTTGATAACGGTTGTATTTTTCAGATAACTTACCAGAGTAAAAAGCAAGTTTTTACACTTGTTTCTACACTCGATATTACTCAACTCCCCGCCGTAGCGATACCCACTACATGATGACTTCACTCATCATGATAACCGCTTACTTGCTTGATTATTGGCTCGGTGAAGTTAAGCGCTTTCATCCATTAGTTGGCTTTGGCTGGTTAACCTCAACAATAGAAAAAAAGGTTAATTCTTATCAAAACACTGATAAAAAAGTAAAACAGTGGTTACCTCGAATACTGGGTATATTCTCTTGGTTAATACTCTGTTTACCCTTACCTATTATTTATTATTATTTTCATCAGAGCAATGTGTGGTTCTGGTGTTTAGATGCCATAGTGCTTTATTTTGCTATCGGTTTAAAAAGCCTAAGATTGCATGCTTTACAAATACGTAAACCTCTAGAGAAAGATGACTTAGCAACTGCTCGACATTTCTGTGGTTATTTAGTTAGTCGTAATACTGACCATTTATCAGCGCAAGAGATTTCACGTGCCACTGTAGAATCTGTACTTGAAAATGGTCATGACGCCGCAGTCGCCAGCTTCTTTTGGTTTATAGTCGGCGGTATTCCACTTGTTGTACTGCACCGACTTGCCAATACATTGGATGCAATGTGGGGCTATAAAAATCCACAATTCATTAATTTTGGATGGTGTGCTGCACGTATGGACGATTTACTTGGCTGGCCTAGTGCCAAGATTACCGCCCTGCTTTATGCTTGCCAAACGAAGCTCTCTTTCTCAAAAACGATTAATGCCCTAAAAAATGGTTATCAGCAAAGTCAGCATTACAAAAGCTTGAATGGTGGCTGGGTAATGGCGACAGGTGCCAGTGTACTTAATTTCACCCTGGGCGGTTCGGCGATATATCATGGTAAAGCTGTGACTTCTGTTCGATTAGGTTGCGGTAAGCTTGTCACCCAAAGTGATATTCTTCGTAGCATAAACCTTGTGAACAACTCGGTGGTTATTTTTATCTTTACTTGTTTTTTCTATGAATTTTTTTATGATTTATAGAAGGGGAACTTATGATGAGTCAGCATGATAATAAAAACACGACAGCACTCGTTCACGGTGGGCAGCTCAACAAAATGGTTGAGCGCTACAAAATCCCTTTAGAACAGTGGCTAGACTTATCCACGGGCATCAGCCCGAACAGTTACCCTATTCCTGCTATTCCTCAATATATTTGGCAGCAATTACCGCAAAAAAGTGAAGGGTTACTCGCTGCAGCTAAACATTATTATGGTACGCAAAGTATAAGTACAACCAGTGGTAGCCAGGCAGTTATTGCACGTTTACCCGCGCTATATCTCAATCATATAAAAAAGCCATCAAGCCATATAGAGGTGTGGTTACCTGAAGTTGGTTATAAAGAGCACGAAAGAGCTTGGCATGATGCTGGTTTTACTGTTAAACATTATCAGCATTTACCAAAGTATGAAGACTTAGCATTAAACGCGATTGTTGTGGTAATTAACCCTAATAATCCAACAGGTGAATTACAGCAACAGCAAAAATTAACAGCACTGTTAACAACCCTTGAATCACTCTCGGGTTGGTTAATTATTGACGAGGCTTTTATGGATGTTATTGCACCGAGTCAATCGCTTATTCACTTAACGCTAAATAAACATCTTTTTGTATTGCGTTCAGTCGGTAAATTTTTTGGCTTAGCGGGTATTAGAATAGGTTTTTTAAGTGCTCATCCATTTTGGATAAATAAACTTAACCAGTTATCTTCACCATGGGAAGTTAATGGCCCAGCCCAATTTATTGCTGAGCAGGCGTTAAACGATCATGCTTGGCAATTGGCACAGCGACAAAAATTAACCGACTTATCCATAAAACTCGAACAACTATTAACAAAAACGTTTTTACATCACCCTACTAAAAGCGATGGCCCAAGCATAACGATTAAGGGGTGTGGTTTATTTAAAACAATCGTTTATCCTCAAGCAACAGAACTTTATCAAAAACTCTGTCGCCAAGGGCTCTACGTGCGTTTGTGCGACGAAAATAATGCTTTACGTTTTGGTATACCTGATCAAGCACAATACCTGAGATTAGAAAGGTTACTGGCTGAGCATTGCCATAGCTAAAGCGAGCTTTTCAGCTAACTCGGCATTAGTTAACTGTCCTTTTTCGACATCAAAATTATCATAAAAGCTTGGAATTGATAAATGAGCTTTTACCTCGCCATCAAAAAAAGGGGCCGAGCCTACAGCTGCGGCAAGTACGGTTGCGGCTCCACCTGGGCCTGGTGATGTTGCCAGTAAAACAAGCGGCTTATGCTGATACACTTTTTGTAAAGCACGAGAACTCCAATCAAATAAGTTTTTATAAGCAGCCGTATAAGAGCCATTGTGCTCAGCAAAACCAATAACCAAAGCGTCTGCACCGGCTATTTTATCGAGAAAGTCTTGTGCTAATTGTGGTTTACCCAGCTCTGCTTCTCTATCAGCACTATATAAGGGCATTTCATAATCGTTAATATCAAGTACTTCAACTTGAGCGTTTTCAACAAGGCTAGCGGCATAGCTCACTAACTGTTTATTAATTGATTGACGGCTACTACTGGCGGCAAAAGCGATAATTTTCATATAAACTCCAAAGTTATAACGATAAGTATGAGGTAACAATAGGTATTGCAATGAAAATAGTGTAATTTATTTCCTATGTAAGATTAATAACCTAATTACAGATACATTATTTCCATATGAAAGCTAATACACTATTTTCTTCTTCACAAAGTAAAAGTAACTTACTTGATGGTATCGCTGTTTTTGTACAAGTGGTGCAAAGTAAAAGTTTTGTCAATGCTGCTGAAAAAATGAAGCACTCTACCTCTTATATCAGCAAAGAAGTCAGTAAGCTAGAAACTCGTTTAGGGGTCCGCTTATTGCACCGAACGACCCGAACCTTAAGCTTAACATCCGAAGGCGAAGTCTATTATCAACAATGCCAACAGATCATTGAAGATGCTTTACACGTTGAAAATAGCCTTTTGGGACGCCAGCAAATACCACAAGGTCGTTTAAAGTTGAGCTGTCCTATTGGTATAGGTGTTTCTCGTATTAGGCCCATACTCGCTGAATTTATGGCTAAGTATCCGAAAATCACTTTAGACATCGAATTAAACGATCATAAAGTAGATTTAATTTCCGATGGCTTTGATATTGTCATCAGAGCAGCGGCTCAGCTTGAAGACTCAAGCCTAATTAGCCGACGTTTTATGAACTCGACCAGTTTAACGCTCGCGTCTCCCCAATACTTACAAGAGTATGGTATACCTAAACATCCCGATGAATTGATTGATCATCAGATGATCAGTTACCGTAATCTAAAAACCCCTGAAACTTGGTATTACACCGCTAAAAATGGGCAAAAAACTCAAACACATGTTATCAGTCGAGTATCATGCAATAATTCAGAAATGATGGTTTCGTTATGCTTAGCCGGACAAGGTATTATACGTATGCCGTTATTTAATTTGCGGGATGAAGTGACTACGGGGAAGTTAGTGCCACTGTTTGAAGATTTTATACCAATAAGTATTGGTGTTTACCTGGTTTATCCTAGCCGAAAAAACATGCCGGCGAAGGTAAAGTGCTTTATCGACTTTATTGTCGATAAGCTAGGTGATAGTTAGATGAAGGTTGACCACTACGCCAGCTTATTGTCTTGGGTAAACATACCTTTCACTAATGCCAGTTGAGCGAAATAATAGCTACTCATGATCCAAACACTTTCATAAGGTATTGGATGATAAAACTGATTAAGCCCTATTAATGAGTCTGAAAGAATAAAGCTGAGCCCGCCAATAATTAACCAAGCATTCACTTTTTGTGAAAGTAAGGTAGTTATCCCCATTAACAGTAATATTGTCATATAAACCAATACAGGTATAAATAACTCACCTAAGCCGGCATATATTAACGAAAACATGCCAACGCCATAGCCAAAATAGAGCGTAATAATCGGTAAACGTTTGCTGACGATTTTTTTGGGTACGAGTGGTTTTAGACTAAAAATGTAAAATAGATGAGCGACTAAGAAAGCCCCTAAACCGAATACAAACCAATTAACCCTGTCATAATCTAAAAAGAAATCGCCAAAAGCTGAGAAAACTAAGCCGATCATAAATAACTTATGCGCGCGTTCTTTAGTTTCAAAGCTTCTTTGCCAAGAAAAATGCAGTAAAACGAATATTGGTAAAATTTTTATTGCCCAGCTCAGCGGATAGGGCTTAAAAAAAAGACTGACCATAAAGCCACAAACACAGAGTAAAAATAAAAGTAAATGGGATCGGGTCATTGCTGTCATCTCTTTGCTGTAAGCCTTAGCACAAGGTACTAATCTACTGAATAACAAGTTAAAAGTCACCCTATAGGTTTACAATATACAGAGTCAATTGAGTGTTCGCTATTTACCATTAAGCATAAGAAAGGGAGTAACACATCACTCACTCTCTTACTTATCCGGTTTTAAAATGCCTTAAACTCTTTCAATAATTAAAGCTATTCCCTGCCCAACACCAATGCACATAGTACACAACGCATAACGCTTGTTGGTACGTTGCAATTGGCGAGCTGCTGACGTTATTAAGCGCGCACCACTCATTCCCAAAGGATGTCCTAATGCGATAGCGCCACCTTGCGGGTTAATACGAAGATCGTCATCTTGCAAACCTAACTCGCGAATACAAGCTAAAGCTTGTGCAGCAAAAGCTTCGTTCAGTTCAATAATGTCGATATCTTCAAGTGATAAATTCAAACGTTTTAGCAATTTTTTTGTTGCTGGAACCGGACCAATCCCCATAATACGTGGTGGTACACCAGCAACTGCCGTACCTAGCACCTTGGCAATAGGTGCTAAGTTGTTTTTTTGCACCGATTGACTTGACGCCAATAATATTGCCGCAGCGCCATCATTAATTCCCGAGGCATTACCGGCGGTAATAGTACCTTTGGCATGAACAAAAGGCTTGAGTGCCATCATTTTATCTAAACTTGTTAAACGAATATGCTCATCTTGAGAGAAAATAATAGGGTCGTTTTTACCTTGTGAAATACTAACGGGTAGTATTTCTTCTGCAAAAAATCCTGCTTGTTGGGCTTTAGCTGCTTTTTGCTGGCTAGCAAAAGCAAACTTGTCTTGGTCTGCCCGGCTAATGTTAAACTCTTGTGCAAGATTTTCTGCTGTTTGTGGCATGCTTTCAGTGCCGTACGCACTATCGAGTGCTTTGTTAATAAAGCGCCAGCCCGTCGTTGTATCGAAAATTTCTTGAGTACGCGAAAAATTACTTTCTGCTTTGCCCATCACAAAAGGTGCGCGAGTCATGCTTTCAACACCGCCAGCAATAATCATTTCAGCTTCACCTGACTTAATCGCCTGCATCGCAATACCGACAGCATTTAAGCCAGAGCCACATAAACGGTTCAAGGTTGTTGCAGGGACTTGATAAGGTAAGCCCGCTAATAACGTGGCTACACGAGCAATATTACGGTTATCTTCTCCTGCTTGGTTAGCACAACCTAAAATAACATCGTCTACTTGGCTAAAATCGAGTGTTGGGTTTCGTGCCATTAGTGCTGCTAAGGGTAATGCGGCTAGGTCATCAGCACGAATGGTCGCTAGCGAGCCAGCATAACGGCCAATAGGTGTTCTAATGGCATCACAAATGAAAACTTCATTTTGTTCAAGACTTCTATTTTGTCCGGTACTTTCAGTTTTAGTTGAAAAAGCACTCATGCATATATTCTCTTTTGAGTTTGTTTGAACTTAGCGTTAACTTCGTTTTAGTCAGGGATATTACTCAATAACTGTTTCAAAACCTGAGTTAAATGCGTTACTAAAATCATATTTTTTTTCTGTTATCACCGATGATAACATTATCAAACAAATATTGATCATCATCAGTCCTTGTTCAAATAAATGTCTCAGTAATACCTTCTGTTCCATTTTCGTTAGCATACACTTGGCGATAATTTTTCGGTGCATGTTATGAGACTAAAACACAGTTTTTGGCTCATAACAAAGCTCTGTACCTATATTCACCTAGAGAAATTCAGCATGACGATTTCAAGTGCTTGTTCATTATTTAAAGAACAACCCACCTTACGGGTGCCTATAAACTTGAAAAATATCATTTTTTATCAAAGGTATAGATAAAAACTATAATTAATTCTGCTAATCATTATTAAAGGTTATAGTAATGGGAACAAACTTCATTTTATCAACAACGATTGGAAATAACGATGGAACTTCGATCACTAAAGTATTTTCAATCTGTCTATGAGCAAGGCAGTATTAGTGGCGCTGCTCGCGTTTGCTTTGTTTCTCAGCCTTCAATCACCACGGCGATTCAGCAGCTAGAATCAGATTTAAATATCACTTTGTTTTTTCGTCATGCACGCGGTGTATTGCCCACAGATGCGGCAGATAAACTCTACCCTAAAGCAAAAGAAATGACTGACAATGCAAAGTCTATCAGTCATCTTTTTTCTGAAAACCCAAAACCCGTGTTACTCAGGCTAGGTATTATGCGCTGATTGGGAGCGCAACGAATGAGTCACTTATTGAAGAAAATAACAGAAAAAATTGATCATATAGAATTAACGTTAGTTGACCCTCAAGAACCTTGCGATGCGCGCGTTGTGTCTGCTAACTCTGTTGCCTATAACGAAAGCTTTATTCCTATTTGGCAAGACAACTATCAAATAGCGGTGCCAAAAAGCTGGCCTATTGCTCAACAGTCGTCTATTAACATTATTCAATTGCAAGATATGCCTTTTATCAATAGAGCACCTTGTGACGCCCTCGACACCTTAAAAGTGGTCATGGCTGATGCTTCTATTAGGTTTCAACCCCGCGCTAATATTAAAACCATCGAATATGCTTGGCAATTAGTCTGCGCAGGGATTGGCGCGGCTTTACTGCCTGATTGGCAAGAAATTCTAGAGGCTGAAGCGTTAGTATTAATGCCAGTCGAAGATAATAGGTTAATAAAAGACATTGGATTGGCATTTAACCGTAATAAAGAGAATTCATTCATTATTAGCGCGGTAAAAGAAGTTTGTCGCTCAGTCCGTGTCAGTTAAATCACTGTTGATGTTTACGTAAAATCTAAACAAATATCGGTACAGCCTTTACCGCAATAAACACCGGGTGTGCTTTTGTCTTCTGGTACAACTAAGCGCAGAATAGTGCCACAAGTTTCACATTTTATTTGACGACCAGCCATTACTTTTTTAATCAAGGCTTTTTGATCATTAAATGACTTGGCACTGGTTTTTTTTAACTGGTCAAATTGGCTTATATCAAGCATAAAACTCTCTTAATGATGCTGAAATACTTCAGCATAAGAATAATAGTAAAGGTTAGCCATCATATGTTATTTACATTATAGATGAACCTAACCCCTTTATAAGTATTAGAATATACTTAAACTGCAGCGCAATAAAACCCATCATACTGTCCACCTAGTGGCTCTGCGCTTGAAATCAATAAATTTTGATACGAACTAATGTTTTCATAACTGGCACCAACAAAGGGATAAGCCGTAATTTCCCAAGGAAAGTCATCATTACCCTCATAAGGACAAAATGATAATTTTTGGTTGTTTTCTAAAAGTAACTGACCAAACTTCAAAGCAGCTTCTTCGTTAGGAAAAATGACTGAAAACTCAATTTCACGGGCTTGACTTAAATCATCGCCATCAATCATCATTTGCCACAAAGCGTTGCCAACATTATCTTCTGGAAATAGGGCTAAATCACGGTTCATTATTATTCATCTTATTGTTAACTAAATTATTTCGCTATTTTATCTGATGAAAAACAGAATACCAATTTTGTTCGGCATTATTTTTGGTAAACTAACGTCATTAATGACAACAACGGTCTTTAACCTTGAGTATAGCCTTGAATAAATTTGAGCTTCACCTTGATATCAATACAGAAAACAGCACCATTATCACAGAGCTTAACAAGCAGTGCGCATTAAGTAATGCGCAATTAAAACAAGCTATTCAGCAAGGAGCGTTATGGTTAACGCGCGGAAAAAGCACACAACGCTTGCGACGGATTAAAAAACCATTAAAAATAACCGATACCTTGCACTTTTATTATGACGAAAAAGTATTAAACCAGCAGCCTAATGAAGCCTTGTTAGTGGCTGATTGTGTTGATTACAGTGTTTGGTATAAGCCTTACGGCATGTTATCTCAAGGTTCGAAGTGGAGTGATCATTGTACTATCGCTCGTTGGGCACAAACACACCTAAAACCTGAACGCGCAGTATTCATCGTTCATCGCTTAGATAGAGCTGCAACGGGGTTGATTTTAATTGCGCATAGCAAAAAAGCAGTTCAAGCATTAAGTGCTATGTTTGAAAAGCATAATTTAGAAAAAATATATCATATTATCATTCATGGTGATCATCGTTTGCGCCCGCAACCTGATACCTTAACAAATGATGTTGACGGTAAAAAAGCGAGTAGTCATTTTACTCATCTTGCGTACGATGAAAAAAATAATACATCCTTAGTACAAGTAAAAATAGATACCGGTAGAAAACATCAAATAAGAAGCCATGCAGCAAGTATTAATATGCCCGTGGTTGGCGATAGGTTACACGGGAAAGTTGTTGAGGGTACTAATGAAGAAAGTATTAACTTACAACTTTGCGCCGTTGCACTTAATTTTATTTGCCCGCTTAGCGACGAGCAAAGATCATTTAAACTACCAGAGCATTTAATGCCATCATTAAATGCTCTGGCGTGAACGCATTTATGAGCAGTAATTAAAGTCGCTATCTTTAAGAAGTGCTAATTTGTCACCAACAAGTTCTGCCGTTTCAATTTTCGCTAAAAGGTCAAAACCGACCTGACGTTGCTCTAGTGTCAATGCTAGATAAGGCAATCTAAAGTTAGCTTCAACGGCACCTGTCATCATCAAGGTCGTATTTACTGCAATAGGGTTTGGCTCACAAAACAACCATTTCATGAGGCCTTGTAAGCGTTCATTTAGCTCGCTGTCTCGAGTATCCATTAAGGTTCTCATTAAGCCTGGAATAACATTTGATGTTACTGAAATAACACCATGAGAGCCAAATTGATGGCGACCGACATAACTTTCATCGTCGTTGCCTGACCAACAAGCAATCCCTTGTTTTTCATAATACGCGATACGCTCGTTACCACCACATTCTTTCACACCAATAAAGTTTTTATGCTTTGACAACGGCTCGATCAAATCAGGGGTAAGATCCTGACCCGTTCGACCCGGCACGTTATAAATAAACGCAGGTCCAATATCTAATACTTTATTAAAATGTGCCGCAACACCCGCCATTGACGTTCTACCGTAATAAGGATTAATTTGCAATGCTGCATCCATTCCCATAGCAAAACCATTTTGTGTCGCTTTAATCGCTTCACGGGTATTATTACTACCGGTATTACCAACAATAATAAGTTTGTCGCTATATTGATGAACGGTATGGGCGATTAACATTAAGTGCTCTTCCCAACTTAATAAGTGTCCTTCACCGGTAGTTCCACCGACAACAATACCGTCAACGCCAGCAGCAATTTGCTTTGCAACAAGTTGGTCATAAGTAACAAGGTCAATTTCACCCTGTGCGTTATAAGGGGTTTTTATCGCAGTAATTAAACTTGCTGCTTTTATATTTTTCATTTTTTCTCTACTACTTATTAAGTAAATGGGGAATTTTATTATTTGTGAAGAATAACTTAATTTAACAGTGTCCGATTTTATCAACAACTCGGCGCAGGATAAACACTTCATTACTCACAATATGCTGGTATTTAAACACTTGGCTGTCTAATGCTAAAATTTTGTAGGCCTGATAGTTATTTTCATTATGTAAATCTGCACAATAATGCTCATTGTCTACAACTTCTTCTTGCGTAATAGTAAAGTGTATATCACCCACTAATCCCCAATCGCCTAGCTCAACATTTTGGCTAATAATTTCGCCTTGAGAGGTTTGTTCGACAAAAGAAAACTCAAAGCTACCATCAAGGCAAAGCTCAGCATACTCAACAAGTTGGTGACCTGTGTTATTCATTTCCATACGATACCAACGCCCCGCTAATAATGCTCGGTTATATTGCTCACTCACTTAAAATACGCCTTAATAACTCTGTCAAATATATGCGCTATTGTGCCTTATTTTTACCAACAACCAAATAAAAAAAACCACAACAGAAATGTTGTAGTAAAGTATATTTTTGTAAACCATTGTTACAAATTAATTTTTCATCACAGTGATGCTGCCATTAACACTTTCTAAATTAATATTAATATCACCGCTGCCAACAGTTCCAGATAAATGACGACCGCTAAACATTTTTTTATCACTTGAAAGTCCAAACTCAGTAGCAATACTGCCATGCATGGTTTCAGCATTAATTACAGCACTCAAATCACTTGGCATATAAAGTTTAATGCTACCATTTACGGTTGTTAATTCGATATTATCTACGTTTTTATCTATGCGCTGGTATGACGCTTTAATACTGCCATTGGCACAATTTAGCTCAAGATCATCAGCTGAGTCTTGCACATTAATAGACCCATTTACTGTGTTAGCTTTTATTTCACCTTTTACTTGCTCAATAACCAAAGAACCGTTAACTAACTCAATATTGGTTAACGCAGCGCCAAAGGGTACCATTACGCTATAGTCAACTTTTCCTGAGTTGCTATTGCGCCCCCAAGATGCTTGTTTGGTGTACTGTGTTTCAACACTCACGTCACTTGAGCGTTCAGAAAACTCAATATTAATACGCTCTCTATCTTCTTGATTATCTGCAGTGATCATTGCCGTTATTTTTATTTCACTTTTATCCCAGCCTTTAATCTCAACGCCACCATTAACATTAGCTAAACGTAAAGTTGCTGATGAACTAACAGAAAATGATTTTTCAATAGTCTCTTTAACTTCAGCGTATACTGATGTGATCGTTGATAGTGATAAAATAGTGGCTAACGTAAGTTGTTTTTTTAATGCATTTTTCATAAATGTTCCTTTAAAATTTTATTAATAGTTTTTGTTTTAATAATCATTAGTCACTCATCTTATAAAAAAGGTTTAAATTTATTTGATTGGTATAAATTTTTTATTTACTGATACTTACTAACAATAATTCGACTTATAAAGTAATCTAACGCTATTATTTTATTTGGTTTTTGAGTTGCAAAAATGACTATCGCTAAAGTACACCTTCTCCTTACTGGTAATGAGTTAATGACTGGAGATATTGTTGACAGTAACTCCGCAATGATCGCCCAACAATGCAAAACCATTGGCATAAAAATTAGCCGTAAAGTCACTTTAGCTGACGACCTAAAGTTACTTTCCAAGGAAATAATAACGTTAACAAAAGACGCTGACGTATTAATTATCAATGGGGGGCTTGGACCAACAACCGACGATTTAACCGCACAAGCGTTAGCAAATGCCAGTAACCTTCCTTTAGAGCAACACCCTATTGCGTTGGCACATTTACAAGCATGGTGTGAACAACGTAATGCGCACTTAGGCGCCGCAAATTTAAAACAAGCGATATTGCCAAAAGATTGCAATATTATTATCAACCGAGTGGGCAGCGCTGTTGGGTTTTCAATGAGATTAAATGACTGCCAAGTTTTCTGCACTCCGGGTGTCCCCAGTGAACTAAAAATAATGCTTAATGAAGAAATTATTCCGGTACTAGCGTTACAATCAAAATTCACCGCGGAAATGGACATTACCCGTTTACAATTATTTGGTATTGGCGAGTCATCATTACAATCAATGCTAATTAAAGAGTTTCCTTATTGGCCTAAAGAAGTTGAATTAGGTTTTCGCGCGAGCTCTCCATTAATAGAATTAAAATTAACCGTTGAAAAAAATGAATATTTACCCGTAAAAATTAATCTCATTGAGAAAATAAAAACGTTATTAAATGATCACATTATTGAGGAAATTAAAGAAAACCCTCATACCTTAGCAGAATTAGTCTTGCAATTATGCCAACAAAAAAATCTTAAGATAACTACAGCAGAATCTTGTACTGGGGGTTTAATCGCGAGTGAGTTAACAAAAGTATCAGGATCATCGGCTTCATTTGAAGCAGGCTTTGTAACTTATTCAAATGGTATGAAAAGCAAATTACTTAATGTTAATGAAAATATAATAAAGCAACACGGCGCAGTGAGTGAGGAAACGGTGAGAGCGATGGCTAAAGGAGCATTGGCTATTGCAGATGCAGATTTAGTTATTGCTGTTTCAGGCATCGCTGGCCCTGATGGTGGCACAAAAGAGAAACCAGTGGGCTCAGTTTGGGTTGCCTGGGGGAATAAAGACAAAATAGACAGTAAATATTTTTGTATAAGAGCAAATAGGGTCTACTTTCAGCAAATGGTAGCCGCACGATCGCTTGATATGATCCGACGTTTATTAATTGAAAGCACTCAAACACCACTTTATTTCTAATATATAGCTTTAAAATGTTGTATGCATGTTAACGTAGCGTATTAACTTTAATAATATTAAAAGAAACGTCATTTTTATTGCGCCATAAATCAAAACTTTATATATTTACAGGGATAATAAACTAGAATAATAGTATTGTAGGGTATTAGTCATTAATGTGATTAATATCACTGTACATATTAGTAAAATATAGGAGCATGTTTTGATAGAAAAAAACTTCATCACGAGTGGTCGCAATACCATTATTCATAAGATGAGAAAATTTGATTTATTGATTATCAATGGCGGTCACCCTGTTGTTATTGTAAGTAACCGTGGAATAGGTATTTATAAAGGTGAAGTGCCCAGTAAAAAGGCTGATGCTAAAAAAGCATATCAAGATGTAGTTGATGTAAGTGCTACCGATGTATTTGGTGAATCTAAAACACTGATATTTATACAGGCACTTGATAATAAAGAATATAAAATAGATTACTCGAAAATAAACACCAGTTCTTTCATTAAAATTCATCAAGAAAACTACATTTAATATTTTATTTTAAGTGGTAATAGTGGAGTAAATCTCGCGTGACTCAAGCAAGTTTAGTAGCAAATAAAAAAAACAATATTGACCTTGTTTTGCAACCGTTTAAAGATGACTCGCAAATCACAGAAGCGAGTATCCATGAAATTATTGAGAATTCTGAATATAAAGGCTTATATGTTGATAACGGCAATATTAAAAATGCGATTGCCGAACTCAATAGTGTTCTAAAACCCCTTCAGGCTAATAAATCTGGCCGAGAAATAAGTTATCAAGTACTTGAGCGTCGAGATGCGACTATTTCAATTTCTATTGATAAAGATGAAATGTCTGCAAGCGCAGAAATTTCAACGGCACTTGGTGGCAAACATTTAACTGCTAAAGCTATTTTAAATTCGGCGCAACAATCGGGTGTTACCAAAGGTTTTACCAAAGAGCAGTTGTTAAAACTTGCTCATCAAGCGGCTAAAGAACCTGCTGGTTCTATTGTTAATGGTGAAATTGCTCATGGTAAAGAAGCCATTAATGGTAAAGATTCAAAAATAAAATGGTTAGTACAGAGCGCTCAAGACAGAATTTTACGTCCTAAAGCACGCGAAGATGGTAGTGTCGACATGCGTGATTTAGGCGATATAATTTGTGTAAAAGTCGGTGACCCACTCGCAAAAAAAATTATGCTAACCGAAGGTGTTAAGGGCTTTACAGTCAACGGTTCTCCTTTAGAACCGGTTCCAGGAGAAGATATTACGCTGCAAGCAGGTGAAGGTACAACAATCAGTCCTAAAAATGATCAAATATTAATTTCAACACTGATAGGCTTGCCAAGGATCATTGATAACGGCATGGAAGTTGACAGTGTCTATCGTATAAAGAATGTTGATATTAGTACTGGCCACATTAAATTTGAAGGTAGTGTTATTATCGATGGTGATATTTGTGAAGGCATGAAAGTAACGGCTACAGGTGATATAACAATTGGTGGCTTTGTTGAGTCTGCAAGTCTAGAAGCTGGTGGAGACATAACTATTGGTAGTGGTATTATTGGCAGAAAACAAGATACTGAAGAACTTTCTCTTGATGACATAAAAATGAGTGTTTGTATTCGTGCTAAAGGTAAAGTATTTGCAAAGTACTGTCAATATGCTGAAATATCATGTCATTCCTTACGTATTGAAAATCAAATGATGCACAGTATTATTGATGTTGAAGAAATTCTGTGGCTGGGCTCAGATGAAAAAGCTAACGGTAAACTTATTGCGGGTTACATAAAAGCAGGGAAATCTGTTCATGCTGGAATAGTAGGTGCTACCGCAGGAAGTACAACAATAATTAACTTTTCTAAAAAAGTTAATTTAATTAAAGAACACTTGGAAGATATTGAAGCTAGATTAAAAATTGATTCTGATAAGTCTACTGAATTACAAGTAGCAGTTAATAAATTGAAAAAATTACCAACCGATAAAGTAAATCCTGAAATGCTTAGCAAACTGATATCTACTTACAAATATCACACTCATCGTATGGGTGAAATTCTAAATGAGAAAGAGGTGTTTGAAGAGAAGCTTCAAGCATATATGACGAGTGTTTTTGTTGAAGCAACAGAAAAATTATATCATAGTGTACAAGTAATTGTTGGCGATTTCCAAGACAAAACGCGCCGTGAATATGGCCCAACGAAGGTGAATTATAAAGAAAGAAAAGTTCATTTTAACCCTATCGTTAATACCTAGTGAATTGCTGTGTAGTTCACTATCACTAAACACCCTTTTCGTTACCTTGGATAAGCGATGAACTCTTTTACTCTTCCTTTACTTGCTATAGGTATGCTTATTAGCAGTGCCTCAGCTCAGCAATGCGATATTAATTTTAACCACGGCGTGGTAATCAACCCTTCTCATGTGCGTATTTTAAAAGAAAGCCAAACCTATGTACAAATCAATAACGACCAACAGTTATTTATTCGTGGACGAGAAATCAACCTTAATGAAGAGCAAAGGCAATTATTAACGCAATACAGCCAAGGTATTCGTAAGCAAATCCCTGAAATAGTTGCCATAGCAATTGAAGGGGTTGATATAGATTTAAAAGCGGTAAATAAAGTTATCGCAGGCTTAACAGGCGAAAATAGCGCTTCACATCAGAAGATACAAGAGCGCTTTGATGAAATGCAATATCGTTTAAGAGAGCGTTTTAACCACAGCGATACTAACTATTATATTGCGTCACAAGATTTTGCTGATTTTGATGAAATTTTTGCTGGTGCCTTTGAACAAGAAATTGAAAGTATTGTTACTGAATCAATTGGTACTATTTTGATGGCTGTTGATGAAGCAATGGCAACCAATGAGGAAAGTAGTAGTGAACAACGGGTAGAAACATTTGACCAGCGTATAAAAGGTATGGAAAAAGATCTACAGCTTGAAATTGAACCTCGTGCCCAAGAAGTGCAATTAAAAGCGGCCCAGTTTTGTAAAAGCTTAAAGAAGTTAGACCAACTTGAGGCTAAGTTACAGCAAAGTATTACAGCACTGGGTGAATTTGATTTAATTCAAACAAAATAATCACTGTACCCTTCATCCTGAACATAAAAAACCTGCATCAGCAGGTTTTTTATAATCAAACAAACCGTGAATTACATATTAGGGTAATTCGGTCCACCCGTACCTTCAGGTGTCACCCAAGTAATATTCTGACTTGGGTCTTTAATATCACAGGTTTTGCAATGAATACAGTTTTGCGCATTAATCACTAATTTATCACCTTGCTCTGTCGATTCAATTTCGTAAACACCTGCGGGACAATAACGCTGAGCGGGTTCAGCGTATTTAGCTAAGTTAACCGAAATAGGAATAACTACATCTGCAAGTTTCAAGTGACAAGGTTGCTCTTCTTCATGATTAGTATTAGACAAAAACACTGAAGTTAACTTATCAAAACTTAACTTATTATCAGGTTTTGGATAATTAATAACCGCTACTTCTGATGCCAATTCAAGTTGGTCGTGATCGAGCGTATCGTCTTTAAAGTTGAACGGTAACTTACCATTAAAGAAGTTCTGATCTAAGGTGTTATAGGCTCCGCCTAATGTCATACCAAACTTATGCATCGCAGGACCAAAGTTACGAGAACTGTATAATTCTTCGTATAACCAAGAGTCTTTAAACCTTTCTGTATAATCAGCTAGGTCTTTACCGCCCTCATCACCTGATGCTATTGCATGAAAAATACTTTCAGCCGCTAACATACCAGATTTCATTGCGGTGTGATTACCTTTGATTTTGGCAAAGTTAATCGTTCCTGCATCACAACCGACGATAATACCACCGGGCATTGTCATTTTAGGTAATGAATTGAAACCACCTTTTGCCATCGCTCGTGCTCCATAAGAAACACGTTTTCCACCTTCAAGGTACTGACTAATTTTTGGGTGATGTTTATAGCGTTGAAATTCATCAAACGGACTTAAGTGCGGATTGCTATAATTTAAGTCAACAATTAGCCCTACAAATACTTGATTATTTTCTGCATGGTAGAGATAACCGCCACCTGTCGCGCCTTGGTCTAATGGCCAACCTGCCGTATGAACAACAAGACCTTCTTGGTGCTTAGCGGGGTCAATGTCCCAAATTTCTTTAAAGCCTAAACCATAGTGTTGTGGAGACTTACCTTCATCTAGGCTAAATTTACTGATTAACTCTTTTCCTAAATGGCCACGACAGCCTTCAGCAAATACCGTGTATTTAGCACGAAGCTCCATACCTGGTACGAACGAATCTTTTTCCTTACCATTAACGTCTAAGCCCATGTCTCCGGTAAGAATACCCGCAACACTACCGTCATCGTTATAAAGTACTTCATGTGCAGGGAAGCCAGGAAAAATTTCAACACCTAACTCTTCAGCTTGCTCAGCTAACCAACGACAAACATTGCCCATACTAGCAATATAATTCCCTTCATTGTGCATCGTTTTAGGTACAGAGAAGTTAGGTAACTTTATAGCGTTACTTTCACTATTGAGCAAATAAATGTCATCACCGGTCACTTTTGTCTTTAGTGGTGCGCCTTTATCTTGCCAATCTGGGAATAATTCATTGAGCGCTCTAGGCTCAAAAACCGCTCCAGATAGAATATGTGCTCCAACTTCTGAGCCTTTTTCAACAACGCAGACCAGAAGTTCTTGATCTTTTTCTTTTGCTAACTGCATCAAACGACAAGCAGTCGCTAGGCCAGACGGTCCAGCACCCACTATAACAACGTCAAAATCCATCGATTCGCGTTCCATAAATTTCCCCAAAAAATATTCATTCAAATAAAATCAAACACTCGTTTGATTTTCAAACACCTGTTTGATAATATCACTTATTATAGATATTTTGTTGATAAATACTATCTTCTATTGAAAGATATTACGACAAAAGCTATTTAAGCTCAATTTATCGAGACAACTGCGGTATTACGTTGACGTTCACGTAGTCTAGTATTAGTCTGTCGAGCAATAATTAGAAATACTTGTTAATGTTAGTTTAATAAAACAAACGTTAGCTTTACACTATAAATATAAACACAACAAACGCAATCAGAGGCAACGATGAAAGTATTAGTACCTATCAAACGTGTTATTGACTATAACGTCAAAGTTCGCGTAAAAGCAGACAATTCAAATGTTGATCTTGCTAATGTAAAAATGGCAATTAACCCTTTTTGTGAAATTGCTGTAGAAGAAGCGGTTCGTTTAAAAGAAGCGGGTATCGCCACTGAAGTTATTGCGGTATCTGTTGGCGATAAGTCTTGCCAAGAGCAACTAAGAACAGCGTTAGCTTTAGGTGCAGATCGCGCCATTCAAATCGAAACTGATGAGAAATTAGACGCACTAAATATTGCTAAGCTTTTACAAAAAATTGTTGACGAAGAGCAGCCTCAATTAGTTATCTTAGGCAAGCAGTCTATCGACAGCGATAACAATCAAACAGGGCAAATGCTTGCAGCATTAACGGGTATGGCGCAGGGTACATTCGCATCAGAAGTAAAAGTTGAAGGTGATAAAGTTAATGTAACACGTGAAGTTGATAGTGGTTTACAAACTATCGCACTTAACTTACCCGCGATTGTTACCACTGATTTACGCTTAAATGAACCACGTTATGCTTCATTACCTAATATTATGAAAGCAAAGCGCAAGCCTTTGGTTGTTATGCCTGCCGCTGATTTTGGTATTGATTTAAGCCCACGTTCAAAATTAATAAAAGTAACGCCTCCTGCGACACGTAAAGCCGGCATTATTGTTGATAGTGTTGATACATTAATTGAGAAATTGAAAAATGAAGCGAAGGTGATTTCATGAGTATTTTAGTATTTGCTGAACATGATAACAGTACATTAAAAGCAGACACCCTTAAAACAGTTGCTGCAGCGCAAGCAATTGGTGGCGACATTCATATATTGGTTGCTGGTAGCGATTGTCAAAGTGTTGCTCAAGAAGCGGCAAAAGTTAACGGTGTAAGTAAGGTAATTGTTGCAGATAGCCCAGCTTATGAGCATCAACTAGCTGAGAATATTAGCTTGTTGGTAACAGAACTTGCCGCTGACTACGAACATATCTTAGCGACAGCATTAACGACAGGTAAGAACTTCATGCCTCGCGTTGCCGCTTTATTAGATGTTGCACAAATTTCAGATATTATTGCTGTAGAAAGTAGCGACACTTTTGTTCGTCCTATTTACGCAGGTAATGCTATAGCAACAGTGCAGAGCTTAGATAGCAAAAAAGTGATCACGGTTCGTCCTACGGGTTTTGACCCAGTAGCTACAGACGGTAGCGCTGAAGTTGTTGCCATAGACTCAGTAACTGATGCCGGAATTTCATCGCATGTAAGTGACCAGTTATCAGTATCAGAACGTCCCGATTTAGGCGCAGCGAGTATCGTAATTTCAGGTGGTCGTGGTATGCAAAATGGCGATAACTTCAAATTACTTGAAGGTATTGCAGACAAACTTGGCGCTGCTATCGGTGCTTCACGTGCTGCTGTTGATGCTGGCTTTGTACCTAACGATATGCAAGTAGGCCAAACAGGTAAAATTGTTGCCCCTGATTTATATATTGCTGTAGGTATTAGTGGTGCCATTCAACATCTAGCGGGTATGAAAGACTCAAAAATCATTGTTGCTATCAACAAAGATGCCGAAGCACCTATTTTCCAAGTTGCTGATTACGGTATTGTTGGTGATTTATTTGATGTATTACCTGAGCTTGAAGGTAAACTGTAAACTATACGTTATTAGACTTATTTTCTAGAGCATTCTAGGTATAATAAAGCCACTTCAATAGTGGCTTTATTTTTGTCTAAAATTTAGCGAGTGCTTTAATTAAACTTGGGTATCAATATAATGAATAATAAACTTTCTAGCCTCAGCGATCTTGCCAGTGCGTTTGGTAGAGAGGCAACTACACCTGATAATTCAGCAAAGCAACAACCTTCCGACACTTCATTAGTTTACTCAACAGACAGTGGTCGTATTAAACAAGAAAGTGCCACTCAAGCAATAACAGCCAGTGATGGTTATGCTAAAGTTAGACGTGAAACTAAAGGCAGAAAAGGTAAAGGCGTTGTTACCATTACCGGTTTAGGCATAGATGCTAAAGCGCTTAAAGAGCTCGCTAAAAAATTAAAAAAAACCTGTGGCTCCGGTGGGAGCGTTGTTGGTGACATCATCGAAGTACAAGGAGATAAAAGAGAGCAAATAAAACAAGTACTTGAAAGCAATGGTTATAAAGTAAAGTTTATTGGCGGGTAATAACTAAACCTATAGCTTGCTAATTTATATCGTACTTCCGCAATTTAATTGCTATTTTATTGTGTGATACGTTTAAACGATCTGCCAGTTTCCTTGTTGTTGGGTATAGTGGATATAGCGCTTTAAGTAAATTATGTTCAAACGCTTCTTGAGCACTACGCCAATCGGAGCATTTATACTGCTCTGCTAAATTTCTAGCCTCCTTTACTGACAATTCAGTCTCCTGGCTTATCGGTAAGTCAGTAACAGTAAACTGAGATAAAGCACCATCAATATCTGATTTTTCAATAATTCCCGTATCATTAAGTGCTACCGCCCTAAAAAGAATATTTTGTAACTGGCGAATATTACCCGGCCATTGACAGTTTTTTAGCGCAACTAACGCTTGTTCCGTTAAAGTAGGAACCTTTCGTGCCACCTGTAGCGCTGCCATTTCAATAAAGTGTGAAGCCAATAATATAATATCATCAGGGCGATCACGTAGTGGGGGTATCGACAAACTCAAGACATTTAGACGATAGAACAAGTCTTCTCTAAATAATTGTCTTTCAATCTGTTGAGGTAGGTTTTGATGGCTGGCGCTAATAATGCGGACATTAGCGGTTAACTCTTTTGTTCCACCGAGTCGTCTATACTTATAGTCTTGTAAAAATCTTAATAACTTAGCTTGCAGATAAACAGACATTTCTG
Source organism: Colwellia sp. MB02u-14 (assembly GCF_014076915.1). Lineage (NCBI taxonomy): Bacteria > Pseudomonadati > Pseudomonadota > Gammaproteobacteria > Alteromonadales > Colwelliaceae > Colwellia > Colwellia sp. MB02u-14. The sequence goes on along the minus strand of NZ_JACGUX010000006.1, from coordinate 4,083 downwards.
CTATTTCATCTAGGAAGATAGTGCCTGTTTCTGCTAATTCAAACAAGCCTGGCTTGCCTCCTTTTTGAGCGCCTGTAAAAGCACCCGGTGCATAGCCAAACAATTCACTTTCCAGTAGGTTTTCTGGTAATGCCGCACAGTTTAGTGCTAAGAAAGGTGCATCAGCTCTTCGGCTCGCATTATGTAAGGCGCGAGCTAAAAGCTCTTTTCCTGTACCTGTTTCGCCGCTAATAAGCACTGGTAACTCTAGTTCTGAGAAACGAAGTGTTTGAGATTTCAACAAACAAATAGCTGAATTTTCACCAATAATATTATCAAACTCGGCTTGTTCTTTACTCTGTATTAACGCGATATGCTGACCAACACGGTTCATCGAGCGTAATGTTAGAATAACACCTGATACACTATGTTCTGAAAATATAGGCGTAATATCAGCTAAATAGGAATGTTCAAGAAAAGCGAGTGAAAAATTACTCAATGATGAACTGAGCATTTCCTGAAAAGATTGATCAATATATTGATCAATATGCTGGCCTTCAATTGTCAAACCTAATTCTTTTATTAGCGACTGAGCCGCAGTATTAATGATAACAATAATGCCATTTTGATCTATATCGAGTATTGGATCAGGAATAGTATCTAATAAGGTTGTTAAATGGGCTTCACGCCTCTGTGTCGGTAGCAAGTCAACAGATAAACAATGCACAATATCATCCCGATGCGAGAGGGAATATTGGACTTCAGATAATGTTATATTATTCGACATAAAGTCCACGTAGATAAAATGACTCACGACTTCCAAAGAACATATATTCCAACGATTTTCGGCAAAAATGGCCAGAACTTCTTGGCTTATACCAATACGATCTTTTACTTTTATTTCAATTCTCACTGGCTAATCTCAATGTTTTGGCAAGATGTTGTAATATTAACATTACAATGTCTTAATTATATTACAGAATAGCTGATAAGCAGAGCTTTTGTAATATTTAAATTACAAGTGATTAAATAAACACTTATAAAAAACCATAAGCAACTGAAAATATTACAATAAAATATAATGGCGCTAATTTTGCTATGTCTACTTCAAGACTATATATGATCAGTAGAAGACTGATTAACGGCGCACCTACAATTAATAACAAATGCGTCTTTAATTTGTCTCATCGCAACAACTTAAAAGTAGAGCCATATTATGAAAAATAGTAAACATATTGAAACACAAGCGATCCATTCAGGCCGCATTAACGATGAACAGTTTGGCTCTTTGGCGACTCCTCTCTACCAAACTTCTACCTTTATTTTTGAAAACGCTAAACAAGGAGCCGATCGGTTTGCCGGAGAGGCTGAAGGTTATATCTACGGTAGATTAGGCAACCCCACTGTAAGGCAATTAGAGATGCGTGTTGCTGCAATGGAAGAAATGGAAGATGCCGCAGCAACAGCAACCGGAATGGCTGCAGTATCTGGCGCTTTATTAGCTAATTTGCAGTGTGGTGATCATATTATTTCATCTAGTGCGTTATATGGTTGCTCATATGCGCTAATTAGCCATATGTTAACAAAATTTGGTATTGAAGTTTCATTTGTTGATATGCAAGAGCCTGAAAATATAGAAAAAGCGATAAAACCTAATACAAAGGTTATATTCTTAGAAACACCTATAAATCCCAACTTAGTTGTTCTAGATTTAGCGAGCATTTTAGCGATATCAAAACATCATAATATTCTCTCAATTGTGGACAATACTTTTCTTACCCCTGTTTTACAGCAACCCGGTAAATTTGGTGCAGACATAGTGGTTCATAGCGCGACAAAATATCTAAATGGTCACGGTGATGTCGTAGCCGGTATTATATGCAGTAATGCCGAAATGATAGAACACATCAAATTAACGGCACTTAAAGATATTGGCGCAACAATGAGCCCTCATGATGCCTGGTTAATTATGAGAGGATTAAAAACCTTACCATTGCGTATGGAACGCCACTGTTCAAATGCACAATTAATAGCTGAGTTTTTAGAGAGTCATCCAATGATAGCTAAAGTGTATTACCCTGGACTAAAATCTCATGATGGCTATAAATTTATTGGCACACAAATGAAAGCTGCCGGTGGTGTTATCGCTTTTGAATTAAATGCAGATCTAAAAGGTGGTGAAGACTTCATTAATCGGATGAGTTTATTTTCAATCGCAGTAAGTCTAGGTGATGCAGAATCCCTTATTCAGCACCCAGCTTCAATGACCCATTCTCCTTATACACCAGAAGAAAGAGTAGCTGCAGGCATCAGTGATAGTTTAATTCGTATCTCTGTTGGTCTAGAACACGTAAGTGATTTACTTGACGATCTAAAACAATCTTTAGATCAAATAGAAAACCGCCAAGAGCAAGTTGCTTAACTTAGCGGTTTATAACGAGTAAGTATAATTACCCGTAAAGTATTAATCCTGCGTTATAATTTTAGTTAGCGCAGGCATTACTTTTTCTTTTAACAAGGTTAATTCACTGTCTGTGTAAGCCTTCATTGCAAACTCACCCCAAACAGGCTTCGGCCAAGCAATATCATCCGCAAAGCGAACAATGTGATGGACATGCAGTTGCGGACAAATATTACCTAATGCCGCTACATTCATTTTTGTGCCATTAAATAACTGCATTAATATTTCACTTAACAAGCTTGATTCATTGAGAAACTGCTGTTGTTGTTGCCAATCAAGTTGATAGATATCTTGAACATCATCGACCCTAGGTACTAAAACAAACCACGGATAATTACTATCATTCATCAGTAATAGTGTCGACAGTGGCAGCTCGAGTAATTCAATCGCGTCTCGCTTTAATAGCGCGTGAAGTTGGAATGTATTAGACATGTAAGCTCCCTTAACGTTTATTTTTACGACCACGACCACGAGCCGTTTTCTTTGCTTCTCTCGCTGCCACTTTTTTAGCTTCTTGCTCAATAAAATAAAGTGTTTCAACTTCTATCATATCGGGGGTTTCAAAAGTAATTTCCCCGAGGGTTTTATCCCTTATTTCATTAATTAGGATTGCTGCCGCTTTATGTAAATCAATACGTCCGCCAGATCTAACACATCCGCGTCGTCGACCTATTTCTTCAAGCAACTCAACTTCTGTTTCAGGTAACTCTTTTAGTTGGTAACGTTCCTGCAATCGATCAGGGTAATTTGCTAATAAGTATTCACCGGCAAAAGCAGCAATATCTTCATGATCAAAGGCGGTGTCTTTAACGGCACTTGTTATAGCAAGGCGATAGCCACTATTTTCGTTAATAATTTTGGGCCACAACATACCTGGAGTGTCATATAAATAAAGTCCTTCATCCAAACGAATACGTTGCTGACCTTTAGTTACTGCCGGCTCGTTACCTACTTTAGCTTTTGCTTTACCGACAAGGGTGTTTAACAAAGTAGATTTACCTACATTAGGGATCCCCATAATCACAACATTTATTTGCTTACCTGTTTCATTTTTACTAGGAACAAGTTTACGAATAAGACTAGGGAGTGTTTTAGCCACTGAGGGATTATCTGTTGTTAACGCGATTGCTTTTACGTTTTTCTGAGACTCTAAATATTCCAACCAGAGTTGTGTTTTAGCAGGATCAGCAAGATCAGATTTATTGAGTATCTTAATGAGTGGAATATCACCTCTAATCTCAGTGATCATCGGATTCTCACTACTAAAGGGTAATCGTGCATCACACACTTCTATCACAACATCTATTTGTGGAAGAATTTCTTTTATTTCTTTTTGGGCTTTATGCATATGCCCAGGGAACCAATTAATAGCCATAACAACACTAAGTAATTTATTAATGTGTAGATTTTAGCAAGTTACGCATTGATACACACGTTACATTGAAAATAAATGTGATATTGCAAGCTATCCCTTTTTTATCTGTAATACTGACAAGTTTAAAATAAAGAAATTTACAGAAATGCCAGACAGCAAAAAGCCCGACTCTTTCGAATCGGGCTTCTCTTAATAGGCGCCTAGCAATGTCCTACTCTCACATGGGAACTCCCACACTACCATCGGCGCTACTGCGTTTCACTTCTGA
>NZ_JACGUX010000005.1:0-224 GCF_014076915.1 Colwellia sp. MB02u-14 | reverse complement strand
CCAACAATTAAAAGCCTCTTAATGGGGCGTTATGCGGCATTGCGAATTCGATTAAATGTAATTGTGGTAGTTGCCTTTTCTTTATCTTGGTTATTTACGCGTAATTAAATCTATTTCAGTTTTTGGTTAAATAGTTTTTCGCCAAAGTAGGTAAGTGATAAATTCACTTTTCATTAGTGGCTCAAAATTCACGGTTTAGTGTGTCGCAATGCTGTGAGTTTTTT
>NZ_JACGUX010000004.1:0-259 GCF_014076915.1 Colwellia sp. MB02u-14 | reverse complement strand
CCTTACGGATCTTATTGAGCTCGGTGATATCTTGTCCAACCCCCACAACCCCCACAATACGACCTGCCGCATCCCGGCGTGAAGAGGAGTTCAACAGCACATCCACCCGGTCGCCCGTTTTGGTAAACAGCGGGAATTCATAGTTAGCCGACTCTTCACCTTGCAGGGCTTTATCCAATATCCCTTTAACCGAGGCCTTGTAATCATCGGTGATAAACCCGGCCACCAGATCTTTTCCCATGACATCAATCTTAGCAAA
>NZ_JACGUX010000003.1:0-291 GCF_014076915.1 Colwellia sp. MB02u-14 | reverse complement strand
CAAAAACTGAAATAGATTTAATTACGCGTAAATAACCAAGATAAAGAAAAGGCAACTACCACAATTACATTTAATCGAATTCGCAATGCCGCATAACGCCCCATTAAGAGGCTTTTAATTGTTGGTTAAAATGTGTAGCGAAGCGGAACCCAACCAACTGTTAAAAGTCCTGCTTGAATGGCTTATAGTTGGACCAATCCATTTATCAATCGATTAGTTTACTATATTTGATAAGTGGAATATGCCTCTGTTGGTTACGAATATTGAACGGCAAACATCCAATGTTTCTAA
>NZ_JACGUX010000002.1:0-308 GCF_014076915.1 Colwellia sp. MB02u-14 | reverse complement strand
AAGATCCGTAAGGAGCAAGAAAGTGTCGCCCATGATTTAACCCAGTTAATCGATACGGCCAATGCCCCTATTTTTGGGATTGATGCCGCAGGTCTGGTGAACGAATGGAACCAGCGCGCCGAGCAGCTCACTGGCTTTGCTAAGATTGATGTCATGGGAAAAGATCTGGTGGCCGGGTTTATCACCGATGATTACAAAGCCTCGGTTAAAGGGATATTGGATAAAGCCCTGCAAGGTGAAGAGTCGGCTAACTATGAATTTCCGTTGTTTACCAAAACGGGCGACCGGGTGGATGTGCTGTTAAACTC